>RGPR01000177.1 GCA_010030245.1 Gammaproteobacteria bacterium | reverse complement strand
AGTTTTATCCGTCCAAAAACTTGATCATATCTGGCCTTCTCGCCCGCGTACCACTCTAGGTGAAGGATTGAAACTAACCTTAACCTGGTTTATGCAAAATAAAGAGATATTATTGCCCAAAAATATCATTCGCTCAGCAGTAGCGTAAAATAAACCTTTAAAACATAAATCAATTAAGCACTTTAATAAAACCAATCACTCAACAAGAATCTTGATACCTCTTTCAAACAAGTCAAGAGTTTTAAATGCACCTGATTATTGCGGATCATACACTGAAAGACTTTCAAGGACATTCGTTTGAATATTGCAGGTCTGTTGGTCAAATTGCAAAGACTAAAGGGTGGAAAGTTACCATCCTAGGAACCAGCCAACTTACAACTCAAATACAAACTTATCTAAAAGCAACACCTTTTTTCAAACATGATTTTTTTCATCATTACCCTCTCAACACCTTGGCATATCTATTACCTTCAAGAATTACAAATATTTTTCAATCTCGCTGGAATTATCGCCAACATAGTAAATTTTTGTTCAACGATCTTTGCAAACTACTTCCTGACTGCAATACCTCTGAACCTGTCCTTATTTTATTCCCCACCTTCAGTTTTAACGACATTATTGGCATCACCCGGTTTGCGGAAAAATTATCCTCATCTTCTAATACACAAATCGCAATGGTTCAACATTTCACCTCCAGACCCAATTTAGAAAATGACCGCTTCCCCCACAGACTTTACAGGCATGCATTTAATTACTTATCCCTAAGCCCAGCAAAAAACAAAATCCACCTTTTTACTGATAGCAAGAACCTGTCAACCGAATATAAACCCTATATCAACAAACCCTTTAAGATTCTTCCCGTACCACATACCCTGCCTTCGCACCTAAAACACCAAAACGAAACCACGCAAAACAAGCTAATCGTTGGATATCTTGGCGATGCAAGAACCAATAAAGGTTTTCACTTGATTCCAGAAGCAGTCAAACATGTGACCACATCCCTAGGAAGTGATTTACTACATTGGGAAATTCAAGCGAATATTAGAAATCATCAGGAATGGGAAACAATTCAAGCTGTGAACTTACTTAAAGCCATGCCAGCAATCACACTTCACCACACTCCTATGACCACCGATGCTTACCATAAACTTATGGCTAAAATCGACATTTTTATGCTACCTTACACTTTGGAAAATTATCATAGTCAAACCTCAGGCGTTTTTGCAGAAACAAGAGGACTTGGTAAAGTTTCAGTGGTTACCAGAGGCACATGGATGGCAGAAGAAATTACAAATAATGGTGGTGGAACATTATGTTTGCCAGAAGATGGCAAAAGTTTGGCAGATGCAATTATTGAAAGTATCAAGGAATTTCCCAAGTTAAAAGTTGAGGCGGTATTGGCAAAGGAAAAATGGTTTAAATATCACAACTGCGAAAACTATATGTCTGAATTAATATCAAATATTTCTTTTAATAATGCAGGAAAGCAAGATTCATGACAGGGAAGATTGGTTTTTTCAAATCAAATTTGCAAGATACTTTTCCGCGTGGGGCACGCAGGGCAGCGCGAGCTATCGTCGAAATCGTTAATACATCCCCCAAAAACACACAAGCTTTAATCTGCTTGGACGAAAAGAAATAGATAGGCTGTATAGCGTTATGAATGGAAGTGCAATTATTGATCATGGATCACACGGTGATTATGCAGAGACAAGTGCGGATATTGCATATTATGACACCTGGGATTATGTATTCGAATCTTTAGCGCTTGAGGAAATGATTAACAAAGAAAAGCAAAATATTTCAGATATGCTTTCGATAAACTACCGTGAAAAAGACGAGCAAGTCTTGATAGAAACGCATATAAAGGGTTTCGAGAGAGGTTTGCAGAACGGAGTAGAGTTATATCTCCAAGTTGCAGAGGAGAAGGTGATTGATCAAATTGAAAAAATGTACGACTAGATATACATATTCATTTGTTGCTCTATAATAAGCAGTAGCAGAATCATATGTACAAGATAAATAAAAGACGACGCAACAACTATAAAATCATCATAATTCTTTTTGTCTATATTCCTTTAGTAGGACTGCTTGCGGGAGGCGTATGGTTTCTAGTCCTTAAGAGTAATAAAACCACCACGAGTAATTTTACTCAGGCAAATGGGCAGGTAGCCACGATAGCGGAAGCTACGCAGCTTTTTTCTACTGAAAGCTTTTCTATTTCTTTGCCAAGTACCTGGGTATTTATAGGCAAGTTGCAGCCCGCAGCTGACCAAACGTACTATAAATACCAGGATAAGAATCCGAAATACAGTAACCGATTACTCGAAATATATGTAGACAATTATCCAACTAATTTTTCGTTCAATAGGGTGTTGCCGGTTCAAATTGAGAATAACAAATTAGTCCCTTTAGATAATGTATCCGATGACTGTTCTTCGTTTAATGGCATGCCGGTGAATGCGGTTGCAGCAGGTCAATGGATAGCAAGTTGGCAAGGAGTTTCATTCAACTGTTCAGTTAATCAGCCAAGAAATTATGTTGCTGCCGCAACTGTTTCAAATGGTGTTGGTATACCACTTTATGGGACAAAATCAGGGACGCATCGCTATGTGTTTGTATATATAGATCAAAATTGAT
>RGPR01000176.1 GCA_010030245.1 Gammaproteobacteria bacterium | reverse complement strand
TGAGCATCATGCAGCCTCTGCAGTTGATATTTTGGTGACACGAACCTTATCTGAAGATGAATGGGGCTTATTTCTTAATGAAGCACAACAGCATGAGGACCTAAAATTGCAGATATCCTGCGTCCCAGGCGTGATATTGCCTGATGCACTGGCGAATCAGCTCCCTGCAGCCCCTCTGACTATTCCTGCTTGGGATAAAGCACACCATGCACACACAATATGTATTGTTGCAGACGACCCCGATCTTGCCATCAGTCACCTTTGTAAAGCACATAAAGATTGTATGGTGTTCAACATCTCTGAATGCAGTCCATCTGATCTGCTTATACGCATTGATGGCAAGCTCAACGATTTGGAATTTGTTTTTTCTCAAAAAGAACAAGCGTTATTAAGCGCACTTAGGGAAGGTAAAACCGTTGTCTTAACCGGCAGCTTTTCAGATGAATTGTTAGATGGCCTGGCAGTATTTATCAGGCAACGTACAGCTGGAGGACCGGCGCTTGGCCAATTGATTTTACTAAGCCAAAAACCGATTGGATTTATGGAAGCTGTTGCCCTTGAGGCCACTGTTGAAGAAAAACATCAGGCATTAGTGGCACAAGGCTATAGTGAAGCAGCATTGGCAAATTTAATAAAAGATAATCCATCTTGCATGAAAACAGAATCATTCTGCTCATTAATAACACGACTGAATTTCTTAGGTCAACACCCGGATACATCGAGCCAGCATGCTTGGGATGGTTTAGGCACATTACGCCCTGCAGTTCAAATCAAGGTATTTGATCCAAAAAGCAGTAAAGACGATGCAACAGCCTACCTTAAGCGACGCCTGGATGCATTTCATCAAGTGATTGCCAATCAGCCCTATGTTTTTCTGGCAGGTTTAACTGGTGTGGGTAAAAGTCGTTTTGTCGAAAATGAATTAGGCGATAGAACGATTTTTTTCGGTGAAAACGCTATATTGGCCTGGATTAAATCCAAAGATAAAAACCCCAGCTTGTTTTTAGATGAAGCGAATTTATCCCCCCGTCAGTGGAGCGAATTTGAGGGATTATTCAATACACCGCCAAGTATTTTAATTGATGGCACATACCACGTATTGACGCCAGCTCATAAAGTGATTTTTGCAGGAAATCCCTTAAGTTACGGTGATGAACGCAAACTCGCCCCTTTATTCGCACGCCACGGCAACAGTATTGTGTTTGAGCCCTTATCAAATGCCTTTATTTATGAGAAAACCTTAAAACCTATTTTAGAAGACATGTTTTCAAGCAAACAATGTGGTCAAATTGCCCAAGAATTACTTGATGTCTATGACTTTCTCATTGGTATTTCCAAAGATGAGGTGTTGATTTCTCCACGTCAAATTCAAATGATGGCTTTGGCAGTGATTGAGTACCACCAACGTTTTCCAGAGGCGAATATTATAGACATTGCCAAATTCCAAGCTCGACATCTGGCAGCGCCTTTAGTCCCTAAACAACATCTGGAACGATTTAATGACATGTTCCCAGCAATTGATAGAAGCACGATGCTGCATGGCGATGAAGCTGTAAAACCTAAATTCAAAAAATTTCTAGCAACGCCATCTCGAGATAACGCCTTGTGGCAATTAACTGACTTTTTAAGTTTAAGACGCTTTCAGCGTGAAACAGAAAGTGATAACCCTCAACTTTGTTTAGGTGGCTTGCATCGTTTCGTGATTGAAGGCGAACCTGGTATTGGTAAAAGTGAGATGGCCGTTGAACTGATGGTTGGCATGGGGCTTCATGAATTAAGGCTGAAGGATAAACACCCAGCAAAAAACAGCAATGGTTTTTATCGCTTATTTGCAAGTATGCCACCCAAAGTCCAAGAGGAAATCCTCTTGACTGCATTCGATGAGGGCGCAATCGTACTGATTGATGAAATCAATAGTATGCCAACGCTTGAAAAATTGCTCAATAGCCTGCTTGATGGCAAACATACAAACGAGGATAACCGTCCACCACATGTTCCAGGATTTAGAGTACTGGGTACTCAAAATCCACCAACCATGGCCGGCAGACGTCTGGCAAGCCCTGCTTTAGCGAATCGGACCCAAACAGTCCATTTGTCAGCTTATCCGAAAGAAGAAATGGAACAGATTCTGGAGAAGATGGGATGGTTATCAGCGGACACCAAAACTGAGCTGGTAGCGGCTTTCCAACATCAAGTCAACAAGGCACAAACACAACATTTAAGCCCTGCGCCAAGTTTTAGAGACTTTATTAAAACGGCTGAGCAAGTCATTGAGGGGCATGTCAAAGCAAGAATGGCTCGGATTGTTCGCAGCTTGAGCTTTTCGGAAAAGGAAATGGTTCAAATTCTGCAAAAGATGAAGGGCTTATCACCGACGATAAGCGCTCAGTTGATAGCAGCTTTTGAACAAGAGGCAACAAAATCAAGGCCTTTACGCGATGTCAATGACATGATGAAACCAGTGCTTGAGCGGCATTTCAACACGAGGATGCATACTGTTGTTCAAGAAACCTTGCTTGCTTATTTCGAAGCAAGGGCAAACCCGCAAACTCGTAAAGAGTTTATTGCGTTTATTCATGAAGTGGAACAAATTGAAAAAGAAGGCGTAACAGTAATTTGGGCATCGATAAAAGATGAAGTGGCGACACAGATGTTTGATGAATTTAGCA
>RGPR01000175.1 GCA_010030245.1 Gammaproteobacteria bacterium | reverse complement strand
CCTTGGCTACCTAAGCGGTTCGTCACCCATTCATACACAGTGCGATTGTAATAATCAAGACCTCTCACTAAGCGATGGTTCATTTTGAAAGGTATACCTACTTCTTTTAGATAGCCGCACACCGATTCAAAGTGCGCTCTGGCGTCACTATTTAAATACTCTGATAATTTCGGGGCTCCTTCAATCATGGCTTGCATCGCAGGATTTTTACTATCCAAAATCCGCAATGGATTTTGATGGAGTCGTCTTTTAGCATCTTCATCTAAAAGATCTTCATGACCTTCAAAATAATGAATAAGCTCAGCTCTATATGTCAATCGATCTTCAGGGTCGCCTATTGAATTGATATGAAGTTCCACATCTTTAATATCAAGCGCTTTCCAGAGTCTTGCTAATAATAAGATTTGTTCGGCATCGATATTGGCATCATCAAATCCAAACGCTTCGACCCCCACTTGATTAAATTGTCGCTGACGTCCCTTTTGCACATTCTCGTGCCTAAACATAGGTCCCTGATACCACAATCGAATCGGGCCATTGTAGGTGAGGTTATGTTCCATGACAGCTCTCACACATCCTGCCGTGCCTTCAGGACGGAGGGTTAATTGATCCTCATTTAAAGGATCTACCCATGAATACATTTCTTTTTCAACGATGTCAGTATGAGTGCCCACACTATCGATAAAGAGTGATGTGGGTTCCACAATAGGAAGGTTGATTTTTTCATAGGCATAAAGATTTAAAACTTCGCGAATCTTATCTTCGACAAAATGCCAAAGCGGCGTCTTATCGGGTAAGACATCATAAAAACCTTTAATGCTTTGTAATTTTTTGCTCATCACCGTTATTTTAACTTTGAATAGTGCGATTCCACATAATGCATCACAATCGCTTTAAATTCATTCGCGATTTTGTCGCCCTTTAAAGTAACCGTCTTTTCACCATCGACAAAGACAGGGGCTACGGGGATCTCCCCCGTACCAGGAAGACTAATCCCAATATTGGCGAGCTTTGATTCTCCAGGGCCATTTACCACACAACCCATCACCGCGACTGACATATCTTCAACCCCTGGAAATTGATCTTTCCATTGAGGCATGGATTCGCGTAAAAAAGTTTGAATCTCGAGAGCTAATTCTTGAAAATAAGTCGATGTTGTCCGACCACATCCAGGACATGCAGTCACAAGTGGCGTAAAAGAACGTATACCCATAGTTTGTAAAATCTCTTGAGCGACCACGACTTCATTCGTTCTGGGCTCATTGGATATGGGGGTGAGTGATACGCGAATGGTATCGCCAATCCCTTGTTGTAAAAGAATAGCGATTGCTGCAGTGGATGCCACAATACCTTTCGAACCCATGCCAGCTTCGGTTAAACCAAGATGGAGTGGGTATGAAGTTCTTTTCGCAAGTTCTTGATAAACAAGGATTAAATCTTTAACTACACTCACCTTACAAGAGATGATAATTTTGTTTTTTGGTAGACCCCAAGAAACAGCTTGCTCTGCACTTTCTAAGGCGGACTGGATTAAAGCTTCTCGCATCAATGCATCGGATGATAATGGATTTTTTAATTTCGCATTCTCATCCATCATCGATGCTAATTTAACTTGATCTAAACTTCCCCAGTTAACTCCAATGCGAACAGGTTTATCATATGCTTTAGCAATTTCAATCATCGCTTCAAACTGCTCATCACGACGACTGCCCTTACCTACATTACCTGGATTGATACGGTATTTGGCGAGGAGCTTTGCGCACTCAGGGTAAGCCTGTAAGAGCTTATGGCCATTAAAATGAAAATCACCCACGATAGGCACAAAACAATTTCTTTTGTGTAAGGCTTCAATGATCTTTGGAATCGCATCCGCAGAAGCCTCATTGTTGACCGTGACTCTGACAATTTCAGAACCAGCTTTCCATAACTCAAAAATCTGTTGCATCGTTTTTTGAACATCCGCCGTATCGGTATTCGTCATGGATTGAACGACAATGGGAGAACCACCACCGACAGGAACGGACCCCACCATCACTTGATTTATAACAGATTTCTTCATTTCAATAAATTAGTTAAAAAGCTTTAATTGATTTTTTTGTTTAGAATGCAAACGTAAATAAATTATGTTTAAAGAAAAATAAAAAATTGATAGTAAACCATGCTCGTGATGCAAGGTTGTATTAAATAGTCCCACAAAAAAAACTGTTATAAAAGCAGCCAAGGATGCACCTTGTATAGTCTTAGCAAAAGAGTTTCTAAAATAAAAATCGGCTCTTAAAGTTTTTATAATTACCGAGCTCCAGAAAGTCATCAATAAAATCAGCGCGGAAAAACCTATTAGGCCTCTTTCAGTAAGGTAGGTAAGATATATATTGTGCGCATGGGAAGTAAAATAATATTCATTCGGGATGTAAGCTTTACCTTTAGATTCTAAAGACGCCTGAAGTCGATCTGGAGTAATTAAAGGCCAATTATCTAATCCAACTCCAAAGACAGGAAACCATCGAAAAGCTTCAATTCCTATATTCCAGACTTTTTCCCTGTAAGACAAAATAATATGATCTTTCTGATTATTAATTTGCTTTTCAATCACACCTGGATTCATTATTAAAGAGATGGTTAAAAGAATAGGCACAATGAAATACCTTTTAACTCTTTCTAGATTTAAATTAATTA
>RGPR01000174.1 GCA_010030245.1 Gammaproteobacteria bacterium | reverse complement strand
TTTCAAAACAGTTCCACCACAACTAATTTCAATATCGTCTGGATGCGCTCCAACAACTAAAATTTTCATACTGCCATATCTGCTTTAATAGTTGGATGATGAATATAATTCATTAATCGGATATCATCCATCTGTGCTGTCCAAACATCCTTAACATCACTCAAATCTAAAAATGGTAATGTAAATGGACGACGACTCATTTGTTCTTTAACTTGTTCAATATGATTATTATAAATGTGAACATCACCAAATGTCAAGATTAATTCACCGACATGTGCCCTAATTGTTTTGGCAATAAGATGCGTTAGCAATGCGTAGCTTGCAATATTAAATGGCACACCCAAAAACAAATCTGCACTACGTTGATACATTTGGCAACTTAAAATATTATTACGAATATAAAATTGTGCAAACATGTGACATGGTGGTAATGCCATATCTTTAAGTTCAGCGGGATTCCATGCTGTTAAAATATGACGACGACCAGTTGGATCGTTTTTAAGACTATTAATTAATTCAGCAAGCTGGTCAGTTTCATTATAATTTATTTTATTTAAGTTACTGTCGGGTTTAAAAGGATTACCAGCTTCATCTACTGAACGCCAATGACGCCATTGCACACCATATACACGTCCTAAATCACCATCATACTTTGCTTTAGGTTTCCAGTAAGGTGCTTCCGCATTAGCAGTCCAGATAGTAGTTTTATGTTTATCACGTGTGCCATGAAGTATTTCTGCCAATCTTCGTTCATCACCGCTGCCTTCAATAAACCAAAGTAGTTCACTTACTACACTTTTCCATGCAAGTTTCTTTGTTGTAACTGCTGGAAATCCTTCTTGTAAATTAAAACGTAATTGTTCACCAAAAAGACTTACAGTTCCAACACCAGTTCTATCAGTAGATGGTGTTCCTGTTAATAATACTTTTGCACATAGTTGATTATAATTTTGCACGTTTCCATACCTGAAATAATTTGTCTTTACCGTAAGTTTCCCAATCCATTTGGAAGTTATGTAATAATTCTACCACATCTACGGCGACATCACAATTATAATTATCATCAAAAACTGTAAGATATATTTGTTCAAATAAGTGTTTTGTGCTATTAATAAGTTTTGCACCACCAATAATCCATATGTCTCTATCGGGATTGTTGGCTCTTAACACTGCTAAACTTTGTTCAATAAAATCACCATTAATTACATAATGTGCATCACGAAAATTATCAACAGGTTGATTAGAAACTACACAACATAGTCGTTCAGGAAGTGGTTTGGGCATTTTTGGATCTAACCATGTATTGCTACCCATAATAACAATATGATTGCGTGTATTATTACTGAACCATTGCATGTCTTGTTTATCATGTGGCCAAGGAAGACTACCACCTTGTCCAATTCCACCATTACGATCCACAGCAAAGATGGCTTTTATCATAGGTCAAGAAGTTCGTTAGTCTTTGTTTCGACTTCTTCTGCTATTGCAGATATATTAAGATGAAAATCTACACAATCTATAAGTTCATCATGTGCATCAAGATAGCTTTCTATAACATTTTCAATGTCAGGATATTCATAACCATTTGCTAACATTGTTGCTACATCAAATGAATGAAGCTGACCATCTTCAAATTTTGCATCTATTCTTTTAATAAAACGAATGGGAACATCTGATATTTCAACGCTTGAAATCAAATGCTCCCATCTGTCAAAAAATTCGTCACTAAAACTATCAGACACTGGTCTTATTCTTAACGTTCTTTGCTGGTGCCTTCTTTGTAGACTTTACGACTACAGGCTTGTCACCCTTAAGTTCATTAAGTTGCTTCTGCATGCTTTGCATGGTCTTCATCATTTCCATCATAACAGCAGTCATGTCTGGTTGTGCTGATGGTGTTGCAACAGGCTGTGGTGCAAGTTTTGCATTTTCTGCTACAAGGTCAATGCCAAGGTCTGCAAGACTTGCGTTTTCACTTACGAAAGCATCTGTCTGTGCAGTCTTTGCTGGATCAGAATAACCTTGTGAATTTTCCATACGCTCAAGTTTCTTAACAGCGTCATCGCCCTTACCAACTGTAGATAATAGGTTGTTTAATTCATCAAGACGCATACTGCTCTTGCTGTTTGGTGTTACCATAACACTATTTGCAGCTACACGCTTAAGATAGTTTTCTTGACTTAATGCTTGTAACATATTTTGACCGTCACTCATCATGCGGCGTTCAAGAATGTCACTGAACTCATATGCAGCTTGACCTTCTGTGCTTTCCAAAATCTTCATGACATCATCATGATATTTTTGTGGCATAATATCACTATAAATGACAACTGCCATATGTGGTTCATCACCACCAATACTACGCTTGACGATGATAACTTTCTTACTATTAACTTTACCTACGTGTTTAAAAAAACTCATTGATCCGTTCCTTCGGTTGGTTGTGCAGATTGAGTTGCGTTTGAAATAAATGCTTTTACTTTATCATAAACTGCACCAACGGTTGATAACTCTTCTGCTTTAAATGCACCACGTTGTGCAACAATCTCTATAATTTGCACCAAAAATGCAATATCATTGATAGTTACACTTGGTGGTGTTTGAACTTCGTTAATTTCGTCGCTCATTTTAGTCTCCGTTATATTATATTTAATAATATAAAAAAGGCTCCGAAAATTTTCGGAG
>RGPR01000173.1 GCA_010030245.1 Gammaproteobacteria bacterium | reverse complement strand
AGGAGAAATATATGAACAAGAATATTAAATTAGCAGTGGCTGGTGCTGTTTTAGCACTTTCAGCTTCTGCAGCAAATGCTGGCATTATCATTCCAGCAGGCGAATGGACAGTTGACATTTCAGGTAACGTTAACTCTTTCTACAGCCAAGTAAAATCTAGTGGTACTGCAACTGTTAACGGCGGTTTTGCTACTGGCAATGCAGCTTCAGTTAACTACCAAGGCACAGGTCTTTTACCTAACTTCTTAAGCGTTTCTGGCACAACACGCCAAAATGACTTAGATGTAACATGGTTAATCAGTATTCAACCAGGTGGTGACATTGGTGCTACGGGTTCGGCGGGTACACAAAACAATCGTCAAGCATACTTTACATTTGGCGACAAATCATGGGGCACTGTTTTAATGGGTAAAAATATAGGCATATTCGCTCAAGATGCTATCCTTAATGACATGACATTATTAGGCGTTGGTGCTTGTGCTGGTCTAGGTAATGCTACCTGCGGTCGTATCGGTACAGGTTTCCAATACGCTGACTGGAAATCACAAGTTAATTACACAACACCTAACATGAATGGTTTCCAAGCAACAGTTGGCTTAACTCAAGGTTGGAATGCAACAGGATCTACTGGCGCTGCTTCACTTACATCAACAAGCCGTGGCGGTGGTAACCCAGCATACGAAGGTAAGGCTTCTTACTCATTCTCAGCGAATGATGTAACTGGTAAAGTTTGGGTTTCTGGTATCGCACAAAAAATCGGTGGCGGCACAACAAACGACGATCCAGTTGCTCAAGCAGCTGATATCGGTGCTAACGTGAACGTTGCTGGATTCGGTTTAACTGGTTACTACTACGGCGGTAGCGGTATTGGTACAACGTTCCAATTCAAAGATGGCTACTCTGCAAACGGTAAGGCACGTGATTCAGACGGTGGTTATCTTCAAGCAACTTATGTGTTACCAACAAAAACTAAAGCTGGTATCTCATGGGGTCAATCAAACCTTGACCGATCAACTGGTGAAGTAAACGCAAATTTAGTTAAATCTAATGAAATGACAACAGTTGGTTTATACCACCCACTTACTAAGCACTTAAACTTAGTAGCTGAGTACTCACATATCACATCTGAAAACCAAGCTGGTTTAGAAAACACAACCAACTCTGGTTCTTTAGGCGGTATCTTATTCTACTAAGATTAATTTCTTAGTAGTTTAAAAACTAAAAACGGCATCTTCGGATGCCGTTTTTTTTTAAATCTAATCTTTATAGGAATTTAAATTGAAAAAAATTAGTATAGTATTTTTATTGGTATCAAATATTTCCTGTTCATCTCTTATGCATTATCAAGAGCAACCTGTGGAGGTAGTTGATCAAAAAAGTAATATATATAAAACCACTTGCAGCGGCATGGCTGAATCAATTGGAACGTGCCATCAAAAGGCTAAAAGAACATGCGAACTTGGTTATCAAGTATTAAATGAGAAGTTAGACAGTTCAGGAGTGCATCGAGAAATTAAATTTCAATGTAAGTAAATTCAAAGGCGCATATTTAAAATACGATCGGCTAGAGCTCTTAAGATTACCTGTATACTCAAGTTGAAAAGTAAGAAATAATCAGAACAGGCTATAAAGATTATTTACCGCAGAAGTTAATAACTGGAGTATTGAATCATGCATAGACTTGTTTTCTCAATCACTATTTTTTCTTTTTTATCAGGCTGTGCCTCAGTTACCGGAACTCCAAATCAAAGCGTTTCAGTTCAAGCGCGAGGCAGCAATGGTAAAGAAGTAAAAGAAGCTGCATGCGACCTTATTAATAAAAGAGGCACATGGTTTATTACCACACCAGGTACAGTTCAAATTCACCGCTCTAATGACGACCTTCAAGTTACATGCCGAAAAGAAGGCTTTGATAACGGCCGAGCATCTGTAGTATCAGACACCAAAGGTTCAATGTTCGGTAATATTCTTTTAGGGGGTGGCATAGGTGCTGTTGTGGATCATAATAATGGCTCAGCTTATGAATATCCATCTTTCATTCAAGTTACCATGGGGATTGATTCGGTCATAGGGACGCCAAGAGATAATGCAGTTGAAAGCACAAATACAATAGGATCTGGGCCCTTAAGCTCTAAACCCATTAAAAAAGAAAGAATTAAACCAGAAGCGCAAGATCAAAATAATGATTCCATGGACACAAAACAACCTACTAAAAAACAGTCTCAACAAGAGAAGTTAAAGCAACTAAAAGATTTGTACGAACAAAGTCTAATCAGCAAAGAAATATACATAGAAAGACAAAGAATCATTTTAGAGAGAAATTAAATGCTTAAATTTTTTATAGCTCTAATACTTTGTGTAAATCACGTTTTATATGCAGAAGAGTACTTGCCTGAAAACGCATTTTGGAAATATAAATACGAGAATCAAGATCACAATGGAAATATTGTTCATAAGGGCTCTGTAGTTTTTACGGTCAAAAATATTGATAATACTTTTTATGAATGGGTTAGTTTTGATGAAACGGGAGAAATTTATTCAAACAAATTTGAAACAAAAAATAAAATATTTTTAGGAAACGTACTGTACGACATAGCCAATGAACAAAATAGACAAGTATTTTTGCAATTTTCACCTTATTTAATTGCTAATAAATCAAGATCAGTAGTTCTAGATAGTAAATTTCCAAAAACA
>RGPR01000172.1 GCA_010030245.1 Gammaproteobacteria bacterium | reverse complement strand
ATTAGAGGTGCCCGCCAAGTAGGAAAAACTTGGATTGTTAATGATTTAGCAAATTTAAACAAAAAAAAATTGATTGATTTAAATTTTGAAAAAAAGCCACAATTGATTTCTCTTTTTTCATCTAATAATCCGCAAGAAATAATTTTAAATTTAACTGCTATATACGGGCCAATTGAGCCAGCAAAATCTATTTTATTTCTAGATGAAATTCAGGCCGCCCCAGAACTATTTGCCAAACTTCGCTGGTTTGCCGAAGATATGCCGGAACTTCCAGTAATTGCGGCTGGTTCACTACTAGAATTTTCTTTGGAGAAACATACATTTAGTATGCCTGTAGGTAGAATTAATTACATGCATTTAGAGCCGTTATCTTTTGAAGAATTTTTACTAGCGCAAAATCATAATTTATTTAACTATCTAAAAAATTATAATTTTAATGTTCATATACCCATAACTATCCATGAACAACTATTATCAATTTTTAAAGAATACTTAATTGTGGGTGGCATGCCGCAAGCGGTAAATAGTTGGCTTATCAATAGATCTCTGGCTAGCATAAATCAAATTCATAATGATTTAATTGCCACTTATAGAGATGATTTTACTAAATACCATGGACGATTATCCATAGATCGCTTAGATGAAGTTTTCAATTCCGTGCCCCTCTTTCTTGGTAGGAAATTTATCTATAGCAAGGTAAATTCGGCAGTGCAACATACTGCAATTAAAAAGGCATTAGAACTATTATGTAAGGCCAAAATTTGCCATAAAACATTTGGCTCTGCAGCAAATGGTATACCGATAGGAGCAGAACTTCAAGAAAAATATATGAAAGTCATTTTATTAGACACAGGTCTATGTTCCACTATTTTAGGTTTATCATTAGATCAATTAAACTCACTTGAAAATTTTGATTTGATAAATAAAGGAAATATATCAGAACAAGTTGTTGGTCAAATTTTAAGAACCATCAATCCAGCTTATATTGAACCAAAACTATATTATTGGCACAGAGAAGCTCAAGGGTCTAGTGCCGAAATTGACTACCTACTTCAACATCAAAACAAAATAATACCAATTGAGGTAAAAGCTGGCACTACCGGAAGTCTAAAATCTCTTCATATTTTTATGGATTTGAAAGAGCTTGATATTGCATTACGCATCAATGCTGATTTACCAACAATCACCCAAATTAATATCAAAGATCATAAAAGCTATAAACTTTTTTCTATACCGTATTATCTAATTGGTGAAATTCATCGTCTCTTAGCAACTAATATTTAAATTACGTTTTAGTAAAACTTAAGCACTTGATGGTTTTGCGGCTATAGAATTAGCAGTTTTGATAAAACAAAAGGGGGCTCTTATGCCCCCCAAAGTTTAACGTTATATGTATTTTTAAATTTGCGTTTTTAGCGTGCACCGGCGTCACGAAGTAACTTTTCTATTCCTTTGTGGCCACATCTTGTAGCCATCATCAGCGATGTCCAGCCATCAATTCTGACAGCATTAACATCAGCACCAGAAGCTATAAGTAGCTGTACTAGTTGTAGTTGTGTGCGGCCATTATCTGCAGCATTCATCAGAGCTGTCTCGCCGCCATTAGATCTAGCATTAACATCAGCACCAGAAGCTATAAGTAGCTGTGCAGTTCCTGTGTGGCCACGCTCTGCAGACCACATCAGCGCTGTCCAGCCAGAAGGAGCACTAGCATTAACATCAGCACGAGCATCAATAAGTAGCTGCGCTATTTCTGTGCTGCAATTATCTGCAGCCAACATTAGTAATGTCTTGCCATCAAGATCTCTAGCATCAACATCAGCACCGGCAGCAATAAGGCAGTTCCTGTTTGGCCTTTCCAAGCAGCATTCATAAGCGCTGTCCTGCCTTGAATATCTTTAGCATTAAGATCAGCACCAGAAGCTATAAGTAGCTGTGAAGTTCCTGTTTGGCCATGCCCTGCAGCCAACATTAGTAATGTCCTGCCATAATCATATCTAGCATAAACATCAGCACCGGCAGAAATAAGTAGCTGTGCAGTTTCTATGTGGCCATTGAGTGTAGCCAGCATTAGTGCTGTTGAGCCGCCATTTGTTCTAGCATTAACATCAACATGTGCAGTAATAAGTAGCTGCGCAATTTCTGTGTGGCCTCTACCTGCAGCCAACATTAGTAATGTCGTACCATCAAGATCTCTAGCATAAACATCAGCACCGGCAGCAATAAGTAGCTGTACTATTTTTGTGTGGCTACTTTTTAGCTGTACTATTTTTGTGTGGCCACTTTTTACAGCATTCATTAACGTTGTAATACCAAACCGATCTATAACTTTAACATTGGCACCAGCGGCAATTAACATTTTAGCAAAATCAAATTTTTTGGTCCTAATAGCGTGATGCAATATTTCTGGATAAACCCTTTGCATGTTTAAAACAAAGCCTGAATTTTCTGCTAATAATGCAAGACATAGATTAAAAAATTGTGCTTCATCTCTGCCAAATAATCCTTTTAAATAATCATCAGTATCAATATCCAAAAAATCAGCAGCTTCAATAAATGCTTTCATGTCTGCAATTTCACCAGACAGTTGACCCTTAAGAATTTTTTCAAATTTTTCAAAATCTGCTAAATTTTCAAATCTAGTCATAACAAATGGATTACTTTCTGATAATTCTCCAAGCCCGGATAATCCTTCTTCAGTAAATAACATACCTTCTAATAAACCAGAATT
>RGPR01000171.1 GCA_010030245.1 Gammaproteobacteria bacterium | reverse complement strand
GCTGGTATGGCTTATCGCCGTTTGCCCTGTTAAAAAGTGCGGAAGTCAGGAAGAACGTTTCCCTAAAATTAAATTTAGCGCGACACGGGAACTATAAAGAAAGAGGTGCCACGAATTCGCATAGAACCTGCAGAGAGGACAGAGCAGGTTCTGTGTTAAAGTAAGAATAACGCTAGACAGTCGAACAACTTGCTTTGACAGAAGTGTTACCATGATTGACTAATTCAACTTTAGCTCCTGAGACCGCGGTAATATTTAATTTATCACCTAGCTGCACAACGATATCCATACTATCGCCTGAGGTAAGCATAATTTCATTCACTGATCCTGTTTTACGTAGCATGGTCACATTAAAAGGATTTTCTGGTGTGCCGCTTATGATTGTGCAACTCGCTTTAACGGTCCAAAAAAATATGTTTGAAAAAATTTGAGGGTCATTGACGGGTAACTCGTATTCGACCGATAAACCCTGAAAGAAAACATGGTTGGTCGTCGCAAAAGCATTTGAAGTAAAAAAACTCAAAGCACAAAAAAAGGGTAACCAAAATTTACGCATCATAAAATTCTCCTTTTAGGGATCTTGATAATAACACCTACATCTAACACACCATAGTGACTATAGTGAATATTATTCCACTCACCAACCCTATATTATAACCACCTGACTTCCGCATAAATTTTCCAAAAATTTAAAATTTTAAACGGGCGCTACGCGCCCTTATTGGTTTTAAATACCTAGATATGTTGGAAGTCAAAATGTAGTGACTACCATTTTGATATAAATTGACATTTACTTTCTTTGTTTTATACTATTGTAAAAAACAAACAGCATTTTTTTATGTATATTCGCGTCACTTCAACACCCAAAAGCCCACGAAAGTCAGTAAAAGTGGTTGAGTCCATTCGTGAAGGGCTGAAAGTAAAGCAAGTTATGATTCATCATGTAGGCGTTGCGTCAACTGAAGGCGAAATTGAAAAACTGAAGAAGATGGGCCTTGAATTTATTGCTCAGGAAGAGTTACGCAGAGAACAAGCTACAGGGCAACTAGCTTTATTTGGCGAAGAAACGATAGAACAGCGTTTGGCGGTCATTCAAGGTCAAAATGCCAAGAAACGCGGTAGGAAACCACTAACACGCTTGGAGGACATTTCTGATAGTGATACTGGTTTGATTAAAAACGCTGTAGAAGAACAGCGCGTTGTGGATGGTTTGCACGACATTGGCGGGCACGTATTTGCTCAGTTGGGCTATGACAAGATTTTATCAGGCAAGAAAGATATTGAGCTATTACGGGATATTGTTTTGATGCGTATAGCAAATCCAGGTAGTAAGTTCAAAGCACAGCGGCTCTTGGCGAACCGATTTGCACGCACACATGATCTCGATGCGATTTATCGCATGATGGACAAATTGTTTCCTAAGATTGGA
Source organism: Gammaproteobacteria bacterium (assembly GCA_010030245.1). Classification (GTDB taxonomy): domain Bacteria; phylum Pseudomonadota; class Gammaproteobacteria; order Legionellales; family Legionellaceae; genus UBA2653. The sequence continues at coordinate 1,342 of RGPR01000171.1, read as the reverse complement.
GAGATTAAGGCCAAAACCTTCCAGAGGGCCCAACAACTCATCCCGGAAAACATTGATATACTCTTTTTTGACTGTACAACACTTTACTTTGAATCCACAGAGACCGACGACTTGCGTCGTTTTGGGTATAGCAAAGACCACCGATTCAACACAACGCAGGTAGTATTGGCAATGGCCACGAACAGTGATGGCTTACCATTAGGCTATGAGTTATTCGAGGGCAACAAAGCTGAAGTAAGTACATTACTAGCCTGCTTAGACTCATGGAAGAAGCTATTTAATATTGGCTCTGTTTGCTTTGTTGCCGATCGGGCCATGATGAGCGAAGCCAATTTGGCAGCTCTCGATGCCAGCGGATATCAGTATGTTGTCGCTGCAAAATTACGTTCTTTATCCGATGAATTAAAATCAGAAATCTTGTCAGAACAAAATTATCATGCCACACAATTGGGCGATGAACTTGCATGGACAAGCGAATTTGTTTACAAAGAACGCCGCTTGATTGTTTCCTACAAAAAATCGCGCGCCAAAAGAGACATAGTCCAACGTGAGCAAGTGTTAAAGAAAATCAATAAAACGCTGGGCTCAGAAGGAAACACTCAGAAACTGATTACCAATCAGGGTGTAAAAAAATATACGAAAACGGGTGACAGCAAAACGGTTTTAGATGAGGTAAAAATAGCAGAGGATATGGCATGGGACGGATTGCATGGTGTTATTACCAATATCAAGGAGTCAACACATGCAACGATTATCAGCCGATATGCTCGTTTGTGGAAAATCGAGGAAAGCTTCAGATTAAACAAGTGTACGCTATCCATGCGACCTATTTTCCATTTTAAAACAGAACGCATTCATGCTCACATTGCTATTTGCTACATGGCTTTTTCCGTATTAAGGCACTTTGCTGGTATGGCTTATCGCCGTTTGCCCTGTTAAAAAGTGCGGAAGTCAGGAGGAGGCCGGGAGGATAAAAAACCTATGCTTCAATAAGCCGCTTTGCCGAATACACATCAAATCGCACTGTTTTTCCAGCAAATGAAAAATCTGGCTTTAACAAAGGAAGCAACCGTTGAGGCCATTTAACAACGACGCGGTTTTTAGTTCGTATCAAAGCCATCTGTAACAAGTCTTTTGCTGATCCTTGAGCGGTAATTAACTGCTGAAGGACTTGCATCTCCTTTTTTACCAAGGCTGATTTTTGACGCTCTGGGTGCATGGGATCAATGTAAATCACATCCGGGTAACTTTCTTTCGGCAATGTCGCCAAATAGCACGTGGCATCCATCGCTAACAATGACAACCTACCGGCTAATACACTTTTCTCATTTAAACGATGCAA
>RGPR01000018.1 GCA_010030245.1 Gammaproteobacteria bacterium | reverse complement strand
TTAGTTTTCGGTCTAACAAAAATTAATTGGATTTGAGTTAAATCAAAAGCTACAAGCGCCAGATTGAAGAAAAATTGGGACTATATCGCAGTTTGACTACCTAAATTTTGCAGATAGTACTGCTTGCTTATATTTTAAACTTTACATTTTGAGTAAAAAAAGCTACAATAATTGTTTTTTGTAACTTAATGACGACAAGTCACTCGTATTAAGCGCTATTTTTTCATGCCGCTTTAAAATGAGCCCAATAAAGAGAGGTTTTATGTATTGTCGAACCCTATATCGCACACTTCCCCTTAGTTTAAGTCTGTTACTTTCTCAAAGTAGCTTTTCCACAAATATTAATGTGCAACAAGCATTTCAACATTTACACCATGTTGCCCCAAGCTTAAGCCAAAGTGCTTTAAAGTCTGCGCTGCACGCATATCAAAAAGCAGCAAGCCAGCATTTGGTAAGAAAGCCATATCTGACCGTCATTGATTATTCACAACCTTCGTCTAAGCAACGCATGTGGATTTTTGATTTAAAGCGTGACAAGTTGTTAATGAATACTTATGTTGCTCATGGACAAAATTCTGGCACGAATTATGCGAGACATTTTTCAAACACACCTTCAAGCAAAGCCAGTAGCTTAGGTGCTTATGTGACACAAAATACTTATTATGGCTCAAATGGTTTATCTTTGAATTTAAAGGGCTTAGAGCATGGTTATAATGATAATGCGCTTAGTCGCCGAGTCGTAGTGCATGGTGCTTGGTATGTTGAACCTGGTTTTATTAGACAAACAGGGCATGCAGGTCGAAGCTGGGGTTGTCCTGCGGTTGCTAAAAGCATCGCTTCAAGTTTAATTCGTACTATTCAAGGTGGTACAGTGGTATATGCATACTATCCTGATTTTATGTATTTGCATCGTTCAAGCTATGCCTAAATGCAAGAGGGCTAGATGATTTGACTCTAGCCCTCTTAAGGAGTTTAATAAAATCCGTTTAAGCTCCTTAAACATCCTGTTATGTCATCCTTATTAGCTTATCGTCCATGATAAGTCTCAATTTAACTATAGCACATATTTTAAATAACGAGCAAAAAGTTTTATTTTACTCTTCTAAGTTCAAAAAAAAATCGCAAATAGATCGAGATTGGCTGTTGGTGAGCATAAGCTTTTTATCAGTTAAATCAGGGCTATATCAGTATTGCCATGTTAACATTTAGTGGCTAAAATTTGATAAATAATTTACCATTTTATGGATTGGCGAAATGAAATACATTGTACATCCGTATCACTCAGAAAAGCTGTTACGTTGCCCTTGTGGGACAGGTAAGACTTATATGAATTGTTGTGGTGTTTTTATTTCCAATCAAAACACTCCTGCTACTCCAGAAGAACTCATGCGCTCAAGATATACTGCATATGTTCAAGTCAACGTCAATTATATTGCTCAAACAATGAAGTCTCCTGCGGCAGATAGCTTTGATGCGGATGATTTACGGATGTGGTCAAAAAAAGCTCAATGGATGGGGTTGGACGTTATAAAAACAAGGCAAGAACTCAACAAAGGTATTGTAGAATTTCGTGCATACTATTGTATCAATGGGAAAAAAAGTATTTTACATGAAATAAGTGAATTCAATTTTGAAAATGGGCAATGGTACTATGTTAATGGCAGTCAAACCTAAAACACAAAACATCCATGTAAAGGATGATTGATATTGTCCTGGTCTTTTCAGTGCGCGCCGAAGTCAATGTCCTAAATTTAAGACTTTTAAATTGAAAAAAAATACTTTAAGGTAGTATACAACTATTGAATGTGTTGACGTCTATGGAGAGATCATGCCTGGTTTTAAATATTCAAGGGGCTGTTTATTTTTCTGTGCTGTAATCCATGCAAATCTATCTTTTGCCGATTTTGTGAATGGTGGATTTGAGCAAGTTTATGGAACAACTTCCCCCGCATTAACCATACCTGGTTGGAATTCTCAAGGTTATATTTTTAGCGGCTATAGAGCAGGATTGGTTTTACCACCTAAAAGTCTTAATGATATTTTATTAACGCCAACATCCTCAGCACCATCTGGTATTACTGATATTGTAAAAGCCACGAACACTCAAACCCTATATGATTATTTTCTAAACGGGGCTTTACCAACGACGACTATCAAATTACCAGTTACTGGCGAGCAAACTGCAATGGTGAATGTAAGAACTGTAAATGCCATAAAAAGTGTTTCAGGCACATCAAGCAAGCCAAGAGGATGGTCAACCTATGCAAAACAGGCAACTGCTCTAAGTCAAACAATCACAATAAGCACTGCTGATTTTAATGCAGGTGTCGTTCATATACGTTTTAAAGTAGCACCTGTGATGGAAAATCCTGCCCATACTGCTAAACAACAGCCTTTTTATGCCATTCAAATTAATAACCTGACAACCACTAGAAAAGGCTCTAATCCTTTGTATTTCCAATGGAGTTATGCAGCACAACCGGGAGTGCCTTGGAAAACATTAAGCTCTGGAGGTTCAAATTCAGGAAGTAATGCCACTTATACTTATACCGATTGGCAGACTTATGATATTCCTTTAGACGCTAGTGTGGTGAGTGTCGGTGATCAAATAGAATTGGTCGTGTTAGCGGCGGGTTGTTCACCTGGCGGCCATGATGGCCATGTCTATTTGGATGATGTGACCACAGCCAGTGCTTCAGCAGAAGGTTTAACGATTAGTGTTACTGGAGATTCCACAACATACGCGGGCGGAAGTATTTGTTATACCTATAGTTATCAATATGTGGGTTCGGGTACAACTGGAGTAACCGTTACTGCACATATGCCTCAATCACAGAATTCTTCAACACCTTATGATGCAATCTATGACAGCAATACTGATCCAAGCACTGGTAGTGTGAAGTCTTGTACATTTGATGTTGCTCAGAACGTATTAAATTGTAATATTGGCGATTTGCCAAATGGTGGACAGGCATCAGGCACTTTTAGCATGTGTGTCACGGTGCCTGGTGATTGGCCTACGTCTTATGGTCCAATTAATAACGGTAATTATCCAATACAATCATCATCCATTAATCCTGTTTTGGGTAATTTATGGCAGACGACGATGGGTACAAATCCGAATCCACCGGCAACACATAGCAATTTAGTCGTGGACCCAAGTGGACTGTTAATTGATGGTAAAAATCCGAGTGTAAATAGCGGTGATCTGTACCCTAATACACATTATTATACTTGTAGCAATGCCATCCCAGGAGCAACAGCAGCAGCTACTAATGCCACCTGTAACATTGATAATTTACCTCCCAATATTTCAGTTGATTCAAGTTGCACTATCAGCACGGGTGGTGCTTGGACACAACCAGGTACAATCCCTATTGGGGCAACAGTTACATGTAATGTATCAGGAATAGCAGATTCTGAAATCTCAAGAGAATGGGATGTTGTCATTAGTTCATCTGCTGCTAACAATATCAATAATACTCAAAATACAGCCACAGTTCCTTTTTATATCTATAACAATCCAGTAGATATTCCAGCTACTTTAAATGGTTCTTCTGTACTCACACCAATTAATATTTGTTGTGGACGTCCGGTGATGTTATTTGATTTGCCGATAGAAAGTGATTTGGTTGCGAACTATAGCGTCATTGCGACCACTGGAAATATTAAATGCACCATCGGTTCTTCAGGCGTGAACTCTTTCGTGAAAGTGTTTGGACGACCTGGTACTTGCACAATACAGGGCACTAAAGATGGGCAGATTTCTGCGCCTCTAACATTGATCGCACAGTAAACGAGGATTAATGATGATAAATAAACTTCTAAAATTGAGTTTGTTGTTTATTCCAACAGCACTATTAGCTGCTAAAATTGATGTTGCCCTCGATCCAGTAAAAGTTTGGTCTGGTTTATATGGGGGAGGTAATATTGGTGGCATATTTAATCGCACCAGTATTAACTCTCAACATGTTGCTTTAAGTAATTTAAACGGTATTTGCTCAAATAGAGTTGGTTTTTCAAGCTTTTTTGCCGGTGCTCAGGCAGGGGTTGTCCATCAATTTGATTCTAATGTTGTATTAGGGGTTGAAGGAGATTTTACTTATAATATTTCGCAAAATGGCACGATACAATGTGATTGTGAATTTGATTCCTCTATTTATGACCAATTGTCTTTAAAAAATAGAAATCAAGGCTCAATCAGAGGGCGGCTTGGTTATGCCGTAAATCACAATTTTCTGCCTTATTTTACGGCGGGGGGAAGTTTTGCGAATATGGGTTTAACCTATACCAATGAAGCATCAGACCACTATAATGCCTCTCAGATTCAACCGGGCTGGGTAGTTGGTGGTGGTTTAGAATGGGCATATTCTGCCAGGTGGTCAGTGCGTTTAGAATACTATTATAATCGTTACAATCAGTTACAAATGAGCATGCCTATCATTTATGGTGTGACTGATTTATCCAGTGGTGCTAATGCGAATCTCTATACCAATAATATTCGAGCAGCTGTAAATTATTGGTTTTAGAAGATTATTAACTGATATTCCAGGCAGGACTCGAAACTGCGACCTGCCCCTGTTCGCCTAGTAAGATCCGCTTCAATCTATTTATTTTTAGGCCCCTGAATAGGTCTCCATATCCAATACAAGGAAGTATATGACTCAGGATTTTTTAGATTTATCGTATACGACATTTTTTTCTAGTTTAAAACAACGTGTTGAAGTTTCACGATATAAAGCTGCGTTGCAAGTCAATCAGGAATTAGTCTTGTTGTACCACTATATTGGGACTCAAATTCTTAAGTCTCAAGATGAACATGGGTGGGGAGCTAAAGTTATTGACCAGCTAAGCAGGGATTTAAAATCAGCGTTTCCAGAAATGAAAGGGTTTAGCACTCGCAACTTAAAATATATGCGTAAATCGCCCATTCAAGTGTGAAGTGCAATTTTCAGGAAAAAACAAAAATCCATAAAAAAATATTTGATTTAGCAGATCTTCAACCTGAGGCAATCCTAGTGCCTAATTCCTGGGGAATTTAGGATTTTGAAAACAATTCCCATAGCAGGCTGATGCCATGATTTAGATACATTACTTACCAGTGATATTGAAATAGACAAGCAGTATGTAAATGAAGTTAAAGATTTCTTTTTAGAGCATTGGAATCTTTGATGGCATTCTAAAATTTGTGCTATTATGCTAATACATTACTAAAAATCATGAAATGATGACAAAAAAAATAAATTCAAAAATAGCTGAGTTAATGCATGCTATTTCATTAGTAGAGAATCAAGAAGAAGCAACGCGTTTTTTCACGGATCTTTGTACGCCTGCAGAGCTTGAAGCTATGGCTGATCGTTGGCAAGTGGTGCCGATGGTTCGTCTGGGCATTCCGTATCGTACAATACATGATCGCACAGGTGTTAGTGTTGCAACGATTACGCGTATTGCACGTTGTATTAACTTAGGTGAGGGAGGCTATTCCCTCATAGCAGATAGACTTGATCCAGCATAAGTAACATCTCCTTCCTTTTAAATTACTTTTCTTGTTTGCTTAAATTGTTGACATTTTCTCAGCACAAATGTTATTATGTGATAATGTTCTAATGTAATATAACATTATCGCATAATAACGAGGTGGTGATAAATGAATACGCGATTGAGAATAGCATTACAAAAAAAAGGCAGACTTGCAGAAGATTCGCTTTTTTTGTTGAAACAGTGCGGGTTACAGTTTCGATTAAAAGAGAATGGGTTACTGGCACATGTTGATAATTTTCCCATTGATTTGCTGTTTGTCCGTGATGATGACATTCCAACTTTAGTATTTGATGGTTTATGTGATGCCGGAATCGTTGGCGAAAATGTGCTCTTTGAAAAGACAGTAGAATCTAATAGCAGTCAGTATCAAATACTCACGCAACTGAGTGCTTGTGTTTGTCGCTTATCTATTGCAGTGCCATTGCAATTTGATTGGCAAGGGCCCAAAAGTCTCAATGGAAAAAGTATTGCGACCAGCTATCCTAATCTATTAGGCGCTTATCTCAATGAGCATGCAGTGGATGCAGAATGTATCGTGCTTTCTGGCTCTGTAGAAATGGCGCCTCGAATGGGTATGGCTGATGTAATCTGTGATTTAGTGTCCACAGGTCAAACCTTAGAAGAAAATAAACTATTAGAAGTCGATACGGTTCTAAAAAGTCAGGCAACGTTTATTCAAACGATGAAGCCATTGGATTTACAAAAAAAACAACTATTAGAAATGCTGCTTCGACGCATTGGCGCTGTTCGTGAAGCGGATACGCGAAAATACATTCTATTTCACGCTCCTATATCAGCGCTTAAAAACATTTGTGAATGCTTACCAGGGGCAGAGATGCCTACTGTACTGCCTTTAAGTGAGTCACAAGATAAAGTTGCTGTTCATGTGGTTTCGAGAGAGCAAATTTTTTGGGATACCTTGGAGCAAATTAAACATTTAGGAGCGACGAGTATCTTGGTTTTACCTATTGAAAAAATGCTGGCGTAGGAGAATATGATGTTAAAGCCGTTATTATGGAATACATTATCAAACGATCAGAAAAAAACTTTGTTACAAAGGCCTAATACATTATTGCCACAAGAATTCACCAATGAAGTTCGTTCCCTGATAAAAAAAGTTCAATTACAAGGAGATGAGGCCCTTTTTTCACTGACGCAACAATTTGATAAAGTAGAGCTGAGTACCTTACGAGTCACACAAGAAGAATTTGATGCAGCAATGAATCAAATACAGCCTCAAGCGATTCAGGCATTCGAACGAGTGATCGCGCAGTTGACTGCTTTTCATCAAGAACAAAAGATCTCAAATTATAGTGTAGAAACATCACCAGGTATTGTATGTGAACGTGTGGTTGTTCCTATACAACGTGTTGGTTTATATGTACCAGCAGGCAGCGCTCCTTTGGTCTCTACTGTATTGATGCTGGGTGTCCCGTCTCTAATGGCCGCGTGCCCTTTACGTGTATTATGCGCCCCCCCTAATCGAACAGGAACAATTGATCCATATATATTGGTTGCAGCGTATCTTTGTGGCATCAAGGATGTTTTTAAAGTGGGGGGAGCGCAGGCCATTGCAGCAATGGCTTATGGTACAGAGAGTATTCCTAAAGTTGATAAAATTTTTGGACCAGGAAATCGCTGGGTGACTATGGCAAAAATGCTGGTTTCACTCGATCCCAATGGTGCTCAGCTGGATATGCCCGCAGGTCCTTCCGAAGTGATGATTATCGCTGATGAAACAGCAAACCCTGCTTTCGTTGCATCTGACTTACTATCACAGGCCGAGCACGGAGAAGATTCACAGGTTTTTCTGATTTGTATGAGTGAGACATTTGCGAGTGCTGTAAATCGTCAGCTTGATACTCAACTACAAGCTTTATCAAGAGCTCGTATTGCAACGCAATCTCTCAAGCAGAGTTTTTGTGTCGTCATAGAAAATGAAGTGGATGCAATAGCACTTGCTAATGCCTATGCTCCCGAGCATTTAATTTTGCAATTGGCTAATCCGAGAAAATATTTGTCTGCAATTCACACTGCTGGCTCAATATTTTTAGGCTCCTATTCTCCTGAATCAGTAGGAGATTATGCCAGTGGAACAAATCATGTTCTACCTACTGCTGGATTTGCAAGATCGTGTAGTGGTTTGTCTCTTAAAGATTTTATGAGAACGATGTCCGTTCAGGAGTTAACGAGAGAAGGCCTTATATCTATTGCAGAGACAATACGTGTGTTGACAGATATTGAAGGGTTAGATGCACACCAAAAAGCAATTGATATTCGGTTGCAAGCTGTAGGAGGTGAATAATGGGATTTGCTATGAAGCTTGCAAGAGAATCGATACGAAAACTAGTTCCGTATAGTTCAGCGCGTACAGAAAGCACACAGAAAGGGATACATTTGGATGCAAATGAAAATCCTGTCTTCCGTGAGGATGGATTAAATCGCTATCCCGAGCCTCAACCTGCTTTATTAAGACAGCGACTTGCAGACATGTATGGAGTTGAAGCCTCACAATTACTAATGACTCGAGGAAGTGATGAGGGAATCGACTTATTAACACGTGTATTTTGTGAGCCAAACGAAGATGCGATTCTTATTACTCCACCTACTTATGGTATGTACGAAGTTGCAGCCAATATTCAGGGGGTGCGCATTATTAAGGTTCCCCTAGACAAAGATGCTGGTTTTGCTTTGAATAAAGAAACTATTTTAAATCAACGCAATTCCAGGATTAAATTAATTTTTTTATGCTCACCTAATAACCCTACTGGAAATATTTTAAATAGCGATGATGTTATTACACTGTGTAAAGCATTTCAAAATCAGGCTTTAGTGGTGCTTGATGAAGCCTACATTGAGTTCTCCACAACAAGTAGCCTTAGCCACCTTGTATCCCAATATCCAAATTTAGTGGTCTTACGAACACTCTCCAAGGCATTTGGTTTGGCTGGAGCTCGATTAGGTGCGCTCATTGCCGATCCAAATATTATTGAGCTACTACTGAAAGTGATTGCTCCCTATCCAATTCCAGTCCCAGTAGAGCGAGCAGCAATGAATGCGTTATCGATAGAAAATCAAGCAGTGGTATGTTCTCAAATTCAAAGTATCCGAAGAGAGCGGGATAAATTGCAGGACTTTCTAACTACTCTTTTTTCAGTGGAGTATGTGTATCCATCACAAGCTAATTTTTTACTCGTTAAAGTAAACAATGCATCAGCGTGGATGGATACATGTAAGGCGCATGAAATCATTATTCGTTCGCGAGTTAATCTTCATGGTCTTCAAAATTGTGTACGTATCACTATAGGCACATCGCAAGAAAATAAACGTTTAAAAGAGGTACTTTCTTATGTCTAGTCAAAAAATTCTATTTATTGATAGAGATGGCACTCTTATTGATGAACCTGCAGATAAACAAATTGATTCATTAGAAAAATTAGAGTTAGAGCCAGGAGTTATTCCTGCTTTATTGCGACTCAAATCACTGGGGTATCGTTTTGTGATGCTCAGTAATCAAGATGGCTTAGGGAGCAGTCAGTATCCACAAGCTCAATTTGATTTAGTTCAGGAAAAATTGTTGAGCATTTTAAATTCACAAGGGATTACTTTTGATGCGATTCATATTTGTCCACATTGGGAATCTGATGACTGTGAATGTAGAAAACCTAATTTAGGCTTGGTGCTTGATTATTTAGCAATGCCAGATCTTGATCGTCAGCGTTCGTATGTCATTGGCGATAGAGAAACAGACTCCTTGCTGGCAGAAAAAATGAGACTTAAGGGTTTTTTATACCATAAAGAACGGAATGGTTGGTCAGCTATTGTTGCGCAAATCGAGGATAAAAATCGTGTGGCGAGCTTTCAACGAAAAACCTCTGAAACGATGATACAAGTTGCGGTGGATTTGGATAAAGAACGATTCCTTAATATAGATACAGGCCTTGGTTTTTTTGATCACATGCTCGAGCAAATTGCGCGCCATGCTGGCATCAGTCTTGAGCTTAAAGCAGTCGGTGATTTAAAGGTCGATGAACACCATTTAATAGAAGACACAGCTATAGTTTTAGGTGAAGTGTTACGTCAAGCTTTGGGTGACAAGTGTGGTACGAATCGTTATGGATTTTTGTTACCGATGGATGAAGCTGTTGTTGAAGTGGCACTTGATTTAAGCGGGCGTCCTTATTTTATTTTTGATGGGGAATTTTCTCGGGAACGAGTGGGTGATCTGCCAACGGAAATGGTATCGCACTTTTTTCAATCACTGACTCATGCATTAAGGGCAACACTGCACTTAAGAATGCGAGGAAGTAATGCGCATCATCAGGTTGAGAGTTTATTTAAAGGATTTGGCCGAGCATTTCGTGATGCAAAACAATACGGTGGGGTTGGTATTCCGAGTACTAAGGGGATTTTATGATTGTTATTGTTGATAGCGGTGGTGCTAATTTGATCTCGATCATCAGTGCTATAGAGCGTTTGGGGAAACAGGTGATTGTAAGTAGTGCCATAGCTGATATGGAACAAGCCAGTCATATCATTTTACCAGGTGTTGGGGAAGCCAAAACAGTTATGAATCGATTAAATGCTTTGGGATTGGTGGATGTATTGAAGGCAACAACCAAACCAGTACTTGGAATTTGTGTGGGCATGCAAGTTTTATTTGAATTTTCAGAAGAAGGGGCAACACCCTGCTTAGGTCTTTTGGATGGCACCGTTAAAAAGCTACCGATTATTGCTAACCTTTGTTTGCCTCATATGGGTTGGAATACGATTAAAACATGTGATTCTTCAGCGTTGATGCAAGATATTCCGCAAGATGCCTATGTTTATTATGTCCATAATTTTGCTGTACCTGTATCTCAAAATACCATCGCAGAAACAAACTATGGAACTTCTTTTTCTGCCGCAGTACAACACCGCAACTTTATGGGGGTACAGTTTCACCCAGAGCGATCAGGGGCTACAGGTAGTCAAATATTAAAAAATTTTTTGGAGCAAACTTTATGATTATTTACCCTGCTATTGATATTCGTGCTGGCAAGTGTGTGCGCTTATACCAAGGAAATTATTCTAAAGAGACGGTTTACAGTGACACGCCGATCGATGCTGCAAAACAATTTTTAGATAAAGGAGCTACCTGGTTGCATCTAGTTGATTTGGATGGTGCTAAAAATCCTAATACAAATCAAGCATCCCTAATCAACGAATTGTTAAGGCTTATTCCTATCAATATTCAAGTAGGTGGAGGCATTCGGACGGAATCTCAAATTGATGCCTATTTTGAAGCAGGTGCTCGTCGTGTTGTTATTGGTAGTTTGGCTTGTACGTCACCTCAACTGGTTGAAACTTGGCTAAAAAAATATGGAGCTGAACGAATTGTCTTAGCGTTTGATGTTAATGTTGATGGGGTCACACCGATTGTGATGACGCAAGCTTGGCAAAAGTCGACTGATATTACTTTGTTTGACGTGGTGAGACGTTTTTCAGGCATCGGTGCCAAACATATTCTTTGTACGGATATTTGCCGCGATGGCGCTCTAAATGGACCAAATATTAATTTATATCAGCAGATGATGGCGCGATTTCCAGAACTTAATATTCAAGCCTCAGGTGGTATCAGCCAACTTGATGATGTTCGCGGCCTTAAAAATATCAATGTGTCTGGTGCCATTATGGGGCGAGCACTGTACGAGAAAAAATTTGATTTATCAGAGGCACTATCATGTTAAGCGTACGAATTATTCCTTGTTTAGATGTCAAAGATGGGCGTGTCGTAAAGGGCATTCAATTTCGTAATCATCGTGATCTTGGAAGCATAGAGGAACATGCTGTTTTTTATAGAGACCAAGGTGCAGATGAATTGGTTTTTTATGATATTACGGCCAGTAGCGAAAATAGAATGGTTGATAAAAATTGGGTGACACAGGTTTCTCAATTGCTCGATATCCCATTTTGTGTCGCAGGCGGCATTAGGTCAGTTTCAGATGCAAGAGCCGTATTTAAAGCTGGGGCGGATAAAATTTCCATCAACTCCCCCGCGTTAGAAAGGCCGCAATTAATTCAATGGGTACAAGAAGTACAAGCATTGGGTGCAGGCGAAATTGTATTGAATTGTATGAATCAAGATGGTGTAAAAAATGGCTACGACCTTACTCAATTAAAGAGAATTCGACAGTTAGCCCATATTCCTTTAATTGCTTCTGGGGGTGCAGGTAAGCCACAAGATTTTTTGAATGCATTTAAGGAAGCACGGGTGGATGGTGCATTGGCTGCAAGTGTATTTCACGACAGACAATTATCCATTCGTGATTTAAAGAATTTTTTAGCGCAACAACAAATCGTGGTGAGATTATGACAGCATTTAATCCTTCTAATATTGATTGGGAAAAAATAAATGGTCTTTTGCCTGCCATTATTCAGGATAATCAAACAGGGCAAGTTTTAATGTTAGGTTATATGGATCAAGAGGCACTTCGTGCAACCTGTGAAACGGGGCAAGTTACATTTTATAGTCGAACAAAAAAACGGTTATGGATGAAAGGTGAAACATCGGGCAATGTACTTCATGTCATTCAAATCTTGGCTGATTGTGATGACGATACTTTACTTATTCTAGCTGAAATTAAAGGTCCATGTTGCCACTTAAATCAACCAAGTTGTTTTGGTAGCTATTCTTCCGCATTTGCTGCGTTATTTCATCTTGAGGAGGTCATTCTTTCAAGATATCAAGAGCGGCCAAGTCAACATTATACCACTCAGTTATTTGATCAAGGATTGAAGCGAATTGCACAAAAGGTCGGGGAAGAAGGCGTTGAGGTTGCTCTCGCGGCAAGCTGCGGCGATAAAAGCGAGACGCTAAATGAAGCAGCGGATTTGTTGTATCACCTCTTAGTGTTATTGGTTGCAAAACAAATCTCTTTGAATGAGGTCAATCTCCTATTGAAGCAGAGGCAAATGTCATGAAAACAGCATTTATTTCAGTCAGTAATAAAGAAGGATTAGTGGATGTTGCCAGAGTTTTGATTAATCTTGATACACGATTAATTGCCTCAAAAGGGACTGCAGCCTTTTTAAGTGAAAATAAGATTGAGGTGCTATCGATAGAAGATTACTTAAATATTTCACCTATCTTGGATGGACGAGTCAAAACATTGCATCCAGCATTGTTTAGTGGAATTCTAGCTTCCCGAAAGAATGTGAAGCATATGCAAGAGCTTCAACAAATCAATGTCGAACCCATTGATTTTGTAATTGTTGATTTGTATGCATTCTCACAATATCAAGACATTGAACACATTGATATTGGCGGAGTAGCTTTAATACGGGCTGCTGCTAAAAATTATGAATATTGCACGGTTGTTAGTGATGCAAAGGATTATCCTGTCTTAATTGAGGCCTTGAGTTCATTGGGTGTTGAGACGAATTTAGAGTTTAGAAAAAAAATGGCAGCACGTGCTTTTTCAAAAATTGCACAATACGATGGTGAGATCAGCCAATGGTGTGATGGAGAGGGTATAAAATCTTGCCAATTACAAAAAACAATCGATTTGTCTTATGGTGAAAACCCACACCAAGCAGCACAATTCTATAATTGGCGTGATGAGTGTCCCAATATTAATTTGCTCCAAGGTAAACCTCTTTCTTACAATAATTTACTGGATCTTGATGCGGGTATACGCTTAGTTTCAGAGTTTGACGCCCCCGCATCCACGATTATTAAGCATACCAACCCTTGTGGTGTTGCATTAGGGCTGACCGCTAAACAGGCAGTTGAATTTGCATTTCATGCAGATGAAAAGAGTGCATTTGGTGGGATTGTTGTTTTAAATCAAATTGTTGATAAAGAAACAGCAGTTTTTTTGAATTCGCATTTTTTTGAAGTGATTGCGGCAATTGATTACACAATAGAAGCTCGTGAAGTACTTGCAGAAAAAGCAAGATGTCGCGTTCTAACGTTTATCAAACATCAGCCCACGATGGAGGTCCGATCTGCTTTAAATGGGTTTTTAATTCAAGTACCTGATTCTAATATTTTAGAGATCGAAACAGCCCTTGTTCCCACATTAAAAAAACCAGAGCCAGCATTGTTTTCTGACCTATGTTTTGCATTTCAGGTGGTACGTCACATGAAGTCAAACGCTATCGTTATTGTGAAAAACGGCGTTACCCTATCAATGGGTATTGGGCAAACGAATAGGGTGGATGCAGTAAATCATGCTCTGTTACGTGCAAAAGAATACGATGTACAAAACGCGATATTAGCATCAGATGGTTTTTTCCCTTTTGAAGACAGTATTGAACTCATCGCTCATTCGTCCATTAAAACGATTATCCAGCCTGGCGGGTCACGTCGAGATCAAATGGTTATTGACGCTTGTGATAAATATGAGATCAGCATGATAATGACAAACATAAGAGGTTTTAAGCATTGAGTAGCAAAAATATTTTAGGAAAACTGTTAAATGGAACTCTTGTTTCAAACCAAAATAAACAACAGATTAAAGAGGAAGTACTATTTAACCGAGGTAGAGGCTATCAAATACCTGCCTTAGCAGTGATTCAAGTTGGGAAAGATCCGGCTTCCTCGATTTATGTTCGAAATAAACGAAAAGCTTGTGATGAAGTAGGGATCTCTTCTTTGGGCTATGAGTTACCAGAAAATACCACAGAAAAAGAATTACTGGACTTGATCCGTGAATTAAATCACAAACAAAATATTCATGGTATTTTGGTGCAACTACCCTTGCCGTCTCATATGAATACAGAGACAGTAGTTAATACGATTGACCCCAAAAAAGATGTTGATGGATTTCACCCTTATAACTTTGGTATTTTAGCCCAAGGCTTTCCTGTGATGCGTCCTTGTACGCCTTATGGGATTATAAATTTATTAACATTTTATCAAATTGATATTCATAGCAAGCATGTGGTGATAGTAGGTTCATCAAACATTGTTGGTAAGCCAATGGCTGTAGAATGTTTATCCGCTGGCGCAACAGTAACTATATGTCATCGGGCAACTATCGGACTAAACAAACATGTTGAGATGGCTGATATTATCATTGTTGCGACGGGTGTGCGCGATGTCATCAAATCTTATTGGTTAAATCCAAAGCAAATAATTATTGATGTTGGGATCCATCGTATGGTAGATGGCTCCATTTGTGGGGATGTTGATTTTAACTTAGTTAAGGACAAGGTTTCATGGATTACGCCTGTCCCCGGTGGAGTTGGCCCCATGACAATTAGTGCCCTACTTCAAAATACATTGACAGCATTTAAGTTACAAAATAACATTCCATTAAACGAATAGCCTCACGGTTAAGCTCAGACGAGCACGACCCATATCATTAAGAAATGCGAATTTATTGTATTTTTTTTATTTGACGGGCATGAGAATTACTAGTACAATAATAATACTACTTCCCCTAGGACTCTGCTCCTAGGGCACAGAGCCTCTTTGGAGGCTCTTGTTTGTTCTGGTGTTACAAAATAAGAATAATAAACGCACTAGTATCTATACGTCTCGCCAATGAGTTTTCGGTAAATATCTAAAAAAGTACTTGAAAAAATTTTTAATGGGATCATGCTATGAGGCATGAAAACATTGATTCTTACAGAAGCACAAACGAATGAGCTCAGACGAGCCCATCGTGCTGCTAAAAATAAAAAAGATGCTGATAAAATTAAAGCGGTTTATTTACTCTCGCGTGGAAAAACTCCTCAAGAAATAGCTGAAGTATTGATGCTTGATTTAGACACGATAGGTAATTATCGAAAGCGCTATGAAGCAGGCGGTGTATCCGGTTTATTGAAGAATAATTATTTTGGCAGTGAGCCGATGCTAAGCTGTGCTGAAATTGAAGAGTTTTCAGCTCATTTAGAAACACAAACGTATTTGACGGTCGAAGCCATCGTTGAGCATGTTAAACAAGTTTATAACGTTCCTTACTCCATTAGCGGAATGAGACAATTACTGCATCGCCTCAAGTTTGTTTATAAAAAAGCAAAGACCATACCTGGCAAGGCTAATGCCGAATTGCAAAAGGCCTATTTGAAGATGCTAGAAGAGGTATTAAAAGATAAAGGCGAACATGATGCTCACTATTATCTGGAGGGAGTCCATCCTCAGCACAACACACAGCTGGCCTATGTTTGGATTAAAAAAGGCCAAGATAAAGTAGTCAAATCAAATTCAGGACGGCAACGAATCAATATTAATGGTGCATTAAATGCGGATACATTAGAAGTAATTATTCGTACGGATGATACGATTAACACGCAATCCACTTTAAAATTATTTGAGACGCTAGAGCAGAAACATCCCAATGCAGAGGCAATATTTATCACCTTGGATAACGCATTGTTGACTAAAAATTTCCAGATCCTTGGTGTATAGAAACCGAAAACTGATTTGCATTGGGTATATTCTGGCAACCAATGATTGTTTGGAACACCTTGATATGCAAGCAATGCTAGACCATTACAAATCTCAGCAAAAAGTCGAAGGTGGATTTCTATTTTTAAAGAGTCCTGATTTTCTTGTTGCATCACTATTTTTAAAAAAACCTGAACGAATAGAGGCATTACTCATGGTGATGTCTTGTTGTTTAATGGTCTATGCTGCCTTGGAGCATCTGATTAGAACTTCATTAAAAAAGACTGGGACATATTGTCCTGATATGAAAAAGAAGCCTTGTCAAAATCCAACTGCAAGATGGGTATTTCAATGTTTTCAGGGCATTCATGTGCTAGACATTACACAAAATAATATCAATCAAATTGTCGTTATCAATCTCAAAGAGAGACACCTGCTACTCTTAAATGCCATTGGAAAAACCTTTATGAAAATTTATTCCTAAACTAGGGTGCGGAATGTCGGATCCACCACCAGAATTTACCCAAGTGTATAAGACTGAGGAGAAAGGTTCCGATGTTAATTTAGCGCTTCATGTGCTTAATGATGCATGGTTAGATCAATATGATTGTGCTGTCATTGTTTCGAATGATAGTGATTTAGCAGAATCACTTAGATTGGTAAAAAACTAAACCAAAAAATTGATTGGCATCGTCTTTCCGAATACGGACCATAAAAGAAAACCATCTAGAGAATTGGCTCAATATGGGGATTTTATTAAGCCTATTAGGCAAAATCTTTTAAAGAATTCGCAGCTTCCCGATAACATTCCAGGAACATAAATATATAAACCTGCCAAATGGTCATGAACTTCTATGTGATGTATAACTTTCAACCTGAGCTGGTATCTCTGAATTATTAAACCTGTAATGAAGTCTCCCATCGCGAAGTGGCTGAGGAGGTAATAAATAATTTGGCTATTCCAAAATCTAAAAATAATCTTTTCTCTTAAAATTAAAGCTCATAACCCATTGATTTAATTGGTGTTCCAGGCAGGATTTAAACCTGCGACCTGCCCCTTAGGAGGCGCAAGATGTTAAATCCAGTATTGTCTAATAAAATCCTTAAATCCTTGTAAAATATAGTTATTGGCGTATTGTATTGTCCAAATAACTCCATTAAGATCCACTCCTATCCAAATATTTGGCTATACCAGTGGCTATACCGGATATCTACCAACCTCAACTATGGACAGGAATGATTATGACACAAAAAGATAACAACAATAATAAATTAGTTATTCGTAACAGTACTGCTGAATTTCTTATTTTTACCCAACAAGCAGGTGAAAATGGTATTGAAGTGCGTTATGAAGAAGGATCAATTTGGTTGACCCAGAAATTGATGGCTGAGTTATTTGATGTGACAACGGCCAATGTGAACACACACATTAAGAATATATATGAAGAGAAAGAGCTTGTACAAAATTCAACTATTAAAGAATTCTTAATAGTTCAAAAAGAAGGTGTGTTGATTACAATAAAAACGCCCCAACGACACGAGATTTTTTCGCTAAAGTGCAAAACAAACTCCATTACGCCATTCACGGCAATACTGCATCAGAGCTTGTCGTTAAACGTGCCGACAGTCACCAACCACACATGGGACTAACGAGTTGGGAAAACAGCCCCGATGGAAAAATCCTTAAGACCGATGTGTCTGTTGCAAAAAACTACTTGAGTGTAGAAGAGTTGGATTCACTTGGCCGCATAGTCAATGCCTACTTAGAATTAGCAGAAGATCGTGCCATACGTAAAATTCCTATGACAATGGAAGATTGGGCTAGCCGATTAGACAAATTTCTTGAGTTTGATGATCGTGATGTATTGCAAGATGCAGGAAAAATTAGCGCAAAAATTGCTAAGGATCATGCTGAAAGTGAGTTTGAAAAATACCGCATTATTCAAGACCGTCTTTTTGAATCTGACTTTGATAGAGAAATTAAAGACCTACTCACAGAGACTAAGTAGCCTTCATGATTCTAACCATTTTAAATGAAAGAGTATTACTATGAGTTCTAATAAAAAAACACCAGCAGTCTCAGAAAAAAATGAACGTAAACAACGTGGACGGGTCGATCGTGATGCAGTGATGTTTCCTGTTGCTCCTCCTAAAGTTGAACTTCCAGTTGATTATCCTGATTGGTTAGCAAATCTTAAGCAGCGAATCCAGTCTGAACGTCTACGGATTATTATTTCCAGTAATGCCGCAATGGTCTTGTTATATTGGGATATTGGTCAACAAATTCTTGAAAAACAACAAGCTCAAGGATGGGGTGCTAAAACTATTGATCGCCTGTCTTTCGACTTGCGTGAGCAGTTTCCCGAGATGAAAGGTTTTTCTCCGCGAAATCTTAAATATATGAGGGCATTTGCAGCTGCTTGGCCTAAACGTGAAATTGTGCAAGAGGCGCTTGCACAATTGACGTGGTATCACAATTTAGCCTTGCTGGAAAAACTTAAAACACCGGAACAGCGCTTGTGGTATGCCGCTAAAGCTTATGAGCATGGTTGGTCGCGAAATATTTTAGCGTTTCAAATTGATACACAAGCCCATCTGCGTTTTGGCAAAGCACAAAATAATTTTATGACGACCTTACCCCCGACTGATTCGGATTATGCAGTGCAAGTCTTTAAAGATCCCTATCTATTCGATTTTCTGGGTACTGATGCGCCTCGTCGTGAGGTTGAGTTAGAGCGAGGGCTAATAGAGCATGTTCAAAAATTCCTGCTTGAACTTGGGCAAGGTTTTGCGTTTGTGGGTCGACAAGTACATTTAGAGTTAGGTGATCAAAATTTTTATGCGGATCTACTTTTTTATCATCTTAAATTGCGCTGTTACATTGTCGTAGAGTTAAAAGCGCGTGCATTTGAACCGGGCGATGATACTAAATTGGGCATGTATATGCATGCGGTGGATAAATTACTATGCCACCCTGATGACAAACCAACATTGGGTTTACTCTTAGTAAAAGAAAAAAATCGTGTTTTGGTAGAGTATGCTTTAAGAGGTACTAACCGCCCAATTAGCGTAGCCCGATGGGAAACTGAATTGACCCAATCACTACCTGATAGTTTAAAAGGAAGTTTACCTAGTATTGAGGAAATCGAAGCTGAATTAAGCAGTGATTTTAGCGATGAGGCAGAATGAAGTATGGGAAAACTCAATACTAAATTAATCGAACATACCAAGCCTAAAGAAAAAGAATTTCGTTTACCTGATGGAGAGGGGCTTTTTCTTAGAATTCGCCCCAGTGGTGCAAAAAGTTGGTTATTCTGTTTTCGCTTGGGTAAAAGTCGAACTTGGCTTCAAATGACGCTGGGATCACTGAAAGATGTTTCATTAAAAGACGCACGGGATCAGTTAAAGGAACTTAGGAGGCTAGTTTCAGATGGAATTGATCCACGCAATGCAAGAGCTGCGACTAAAGCTGAAAATACACAAGCAATTTCTACGCAAGTATTATTTGAATCTTGGATTGATTATATAAAGATAGCTAATGAGGTAAGTCCAACATGGATAAAACGCCATGAAGATCGTTGGCGTCTTCATTTAAAGAAGCCGCTTGGTAATTTATTAGCAAGGGATGTCGCGCGAGCTCATTTAGCAACCGCACTTGATGCTATGACTCGCAAAGGAATTAAGGAGGAAACTAGAAAAGCTCTGACTACATTGAACCTAATGTTTGATTATGCTTTAACTCGCCAATATATCGAGCAAAATCCTGCACGGATGTTAAAGCCTAAAGATTTTTCAGCCACAGCAAATAAACCTCGTGATCGCGTATTAGATTTGGCTGAATTAAGACGATTGTGGAAAGCACTAGATGATGCAAATATTTCTTCTACAAGGGTAGAGCTCACCTCCACAATGTCCATTATTACTACCAGTGCAATAAAGCTTTTGCTCCTAACTGGCGCTCGTCGTTCTGAAGTAGCTGGTATGCGTTGGTCGGAACTTAATCTTGATAGGGGAGTGTGGTTATTACCTTCTGAAAGAACTAAAAATCGCCAAAGCCATACAATATATCTATCCTCTTTGACTATGGAACTTATTAGGGTTCTACGGCCTATATCAGGTGATTCAACCTTTGTTTTTGACACAGGGCGTTACTCAGATGGCGGTCATATTCATGAGGATACGTTAACTGGCGTTATTGCTCGCTTACGAGGAACCGTTAAAGGGGCTAAAAAGAAAATTACGGATTCTGCGCCATTGGCTGATATAAAATCATTCAGTATTCATGACTTACGAAGATCAGCAGCGACAGCATGGGGGGAGTATTTAAAAACAAAACCTCATGTGATTGAAAGGATGTTGAACCATCAGCCATTAAATAAGCTTATAGCAACTTATCAGCATGCTGTTTATGCCGAAGAGCAAAAAAAAACATGGTGTGATTGGGGAAAATTTATTGAGCAAAAGATCGTGAAAAATTTATATGGATCGACTACACATGAGGTTATTTGTGAATGATTTGATTAAAAAAATGCAGCATGCAGATACTTGGGCTAAAGAAGATATATCATGGATGTTATCAGCATATAACCAAGAAATTGGGGATCACACTTTTTTTAAAGAGTTAATATATCGCGCACACGAGGCAAAAATTATAGAAGCTGTATCCCCCTGTGTCAGCATAGTTGTCACTCCTAAAATTCACTTAGGCAGCTAGTCGTTTTTTGTGGTTTCTTACCCTCTATTATATCATTTCCACGGTATTTTTTAAGCCATTTGTGTAATGTAGATACGCCAATATTGTATTTCCTAGCGATTGACCTGATGCTAACCCCATTACCAGATAGTACCTCTTCAATAATACCCAGTTTAGCGCCATTAGATAATTTATTCATGTGTCAGCTCCTGTTGTCACTTTTTCTCTTTAGTTAGAGGCGACAACTATGCTGACACA
>RGPR01000170.1 GCA_010030245.1 Gammaproteobacteria bacterium | reverse complement strand
TATCTTGATGATGAGCAAGATAAACCATCACCACGGTGCCATAATCTGCCAACTTACTGATACGAAACATACAGCAACCTCAAAATACAATCTGGTACTAAATAAGTCTTAATTAAAATTAAGGCATAATATAGCACGAATCCAGTACGATCTCCAGCCCATTGATTGATCAATTGCATCTTACTATTATTATAGTTTATTACAAACTTTAGACCAAAAATTAATCAAATGTGTGTCATAACTCCGTGAATATGTCGTATCACTAACTCCATGAAAATGTCGTAATCGGTTAAATTAAATATTCCCCATGAATATTTAAGGAGACCAGATCGGTTAAATTAAAGTAAACGCTCAGTTGGCCACACTCTTTTCAGGATGGATGAGTTCAGGTATAGCGCGAGCGGCGTCTAGCTCTTCAGGCTTCACATTAAAAGGTAGTAAGGCTTCCATTTTTTCAAGAGTATCGGCTTGGCGCATATGGGTGAGTGCATGTTTAAGCCATGCAAAAACATCGACATGATGGGCTTTGCAGGTTTCGATGAGTGAATAAAGGGTCGCACCGGCTCTAGCACCTTTGTCATTTCCATGAAATAACCAGTTTTTTCTTCCAATCACAAAAGGTTTAATCGAACGCTCAGAACGATTATTATCGATTTCTAAACGACCATCTAAGAGATAATAGTTAAGGGCTTGCCAATGGGTTAACATGTAAGCCACTGCCTTACCTAGTGGGCTTTGCGGGGGAACCTTGGTGAGATTGTCATCCAAAAGTTTTTTAATCTGTAAGAGTATGGGGTGAGCACGCTCTTCTCGCTTGAGTTTGATTTCATCAGGATAAGCATTAGCTTCTTTTAAAAGTTTTTCCAAGTGATAAAGTTTGCCAATGAGCTCAACGATTTGAAAGGCTAGGCCTTTTTGTTTTTTAGTTTGGCGGACAATATCCATGAAATAACGTCTGCCATGTGCCATACACGCCACATGAGTGATGTCATCTTTTTTACCTAAAGCCGTATAAGCATTATAACAATCGGCATGAAGATAACCTTTAAAATCCTCAAAGAAATCAGCTGCAACTTGCGTGGCACGCGTGGCATGATAATGATAGATAAAGCTTCTTTGTTCTGGAGGCCCACCAATAAATAGCCACATATAGGATTTACCCGAACCTTTTTTATCTTTGTCCTTTAAAACTTGCAAGGGCGTTTCATCGGCCCATGCAATATCATGGTTTTGGATGATATCAGCCATGATTTTTACCAGTGGACTGAGTAAGTCTGCTGATTTGATGACCCAGTGACCAAGGGTTGCTCGTGTTACCGATAATCCGGCCCGATTAAAAATATCTTCCTGGCGATAAAGTGGCATGTGGCGATTAAATTTACCATCAATAACATGGGCTAACATGCCTGCTGATGCAACACTTTGAGGTATGGGTTGGATGGGGGCTTTAGCTACTTGAATATTTTCTTCACATTGTTTGCAAGCATATTTTTTACGAACATGAACAACACGGAAAGCCATTTGAGGCACGATATCAATTTGCTCACTACGCTCTTCACCGATTTCAGTCATGCTGCAGCCACAAGCACATGATTTTAATGACTCAGGAATATCATAAACTTTTTCAACATAAGGCAATGAGGCAGGTAACTTTAAACGACCTTTTGCTTGCTTTTGACGGGTATAAGTAATGGTTTGGGTTTCAGAAGTTTCAACAATAACTTCAGGCTCTACATTTGTATCATCAGCTTCATCAAACTGAAGTGACATTTGACCAGATTCAGCATCTTTTTCAGATTTACGACCAAAGCGCGCATTGCGGAATAAGAAGAGCTGGTGCTCAAGGGTTTCAACTTTAGAATTTAAAGATTTCACAAGAGAAATGAGTTCTTCATTGGTCATTTTTTCAAGTAAATTCGTGCTCATTTTCAGTTAAAAACCCTTTGTTTTGATGTGATTTATTATACCAAAAAAACCACCTAAAACCTAGGAATTTAGCGGGTTATAGCTAAAAAATATGCTCGTAATTAAGCTCCGGGAATGAAGACATTAAACTAAAATCAAGACCTGCTAAGAGCCAATCTAATTGTTGCTGAGTTAGCTCCATATGACCATCAGTACTGGCCTTTACATGAAATTTTCCACGCTCTAAACGCTTGTGGTAAAGCACAAAGCCGTTTCTGTCCCAGAACAAACACTTGATGCGATTGCGTGCATGATTATAGAAAACAAAGACCGAACCATCCATCAGCTTGCCGTTAAATGACTCCACCACTGATGCGGATAAACCATTAATTGCTTTTCTGCCATCAATCGGGGAACTTGCCAGATATACCCGAACTTCGGGTTTTAAACGTATCATGGCAACTGTCCCACAAATTTTAAAACTTGTTCAACTAACGCATTGGATTTAGGCGAGCTTATCCCAATCCGAATCCCATTGGGCAAAGATATTTGTAAAATCGAAGCAAAATCTTGATGTTCTGAGACCTTTGCTTCAACAAATTCAGTTTTGACTGTTTCACTTTGTTTTAATTTACCTGGCCATGACTTAAAAGAACCATAAGAAATATTGGCTTGCTCACAATATTTTACCTGACTTAAGCCACTATGACGCCAAGCTTCAATATGTTCCTCATAATAAGCGCGTTTTTGTGCTGATAATCCCATATTTTTCTCCAATCATTAAACTTAAAAAGATTATCTCGGAAAAATAATAGGATTTTTAGATGTGGCTAATTAACCGCTTACCTTAAATATTCATTGGGGAATATTTAATTTAACCGATTACGACATTTTCATGGAGTTAGTGATACGACA
>RGPR01000169.1 GCA_010030245.1 Gammaproteobacteria bacterium | reverse complement strand
TTAAGATTTATCATGGTCCCTTGATCATTTATGACAGAAAACCTTTTTTAGGTGTTGGTTTCGCTGAAACAACACTGAATTGGCCAATTTTTAATGATGGCCCTAAAAAAGAAGATTTTGATGGCAAATCTATTTTCCCTATTGTAAAGCTTAGCATGGCATTTAATTTCCTATTGCAAAATCATTGGACAACATCAATTCCTGCATTTAATTTGATTGGCAAAAATAATCAAGACGAAATCAAATGGAAAGGGCTTGAGCTTAAAAATAAAGTTGATAGAGATTTATCTCATATAAAAGGGAACATTGTTTTTCCTGGTATAACCATACATAAACAAGGAATGTCTTTTGATATTAATGATTTTGATACCAATTATGGTTTGAAGCAGGATCAAACTGGGGTCTATACGGGACATGTGGACGTCGATTTAAAAGACATGAGCTCTCAAGGCGCTTCATCAGATGCTTGGCATATCAATCATTTTAAAATGCACGCAAATTCAAATGTAGAACAAGAGCATTTTTCAACACATGCACTTGTTAGCCTGGATAGTTTAGACTTAAATAGTGAGCATCAAGGTCCATTTGCACTTGATATGACAATAAGTAAAGTGAATGCAATCACATTAGCGAAGTTGCATCAATCGTTACAACAAAATCAAAATGCATCTCCTAGCTTTAGAAGTCGGGGAATATTCACCTTAATCTCCAGCCTTCCAGAGCTTTTAAAGTATGGCTTAGAAATTGACATTCAAAAACTTGATCTTCATTTAACTAAAGGGGCGATGGCTCTTAATATGAATCTGTCGTTGCCTGCTGAATCTAATGGTGCTGCATTGTTGAATTTGCAACGACTCGAAGCTTTAGAAGGTGAGATTAATCTCAAAATGAGTCAGTCTTTATTTAAAGATTGGGTGATGGATGTATTAAAGCGACAACTTCAGGTATCTGATGTTGTTTTAGATCCAGCTCAAAATGTCGACAGTATTGCTTTAAAGCGCAGCAACGATAAAATTGCATCGTTGACTTCACAAGGAGTATTGAAGGTTGATTCAACAGATTATTTAATGCATATTAAATTACATCAGGGGCAGTGGACGGTTAATGATCTTGGATTTGACCCCACTTGGTTAATATTTTAGAAATTCTTTTTGTGAATATTTTTTATAAGGAGCTAGTATGTCAACGGCATTAAATGAAAGTATTGCAGATTCTTCTGCATCTTTAGCTGAAAGTGTTACGCATTGTGTGCAACGTTACTTTTCTGAACTAAAAGGCGCTGATCCTGTATATCTGTATCAGTTTGTTATGGAAGAGGTTGAAACCCCATTATTCCGTGCTGTCATGGAACACTGTAAATATAATCAATCGCGTGCAGCCTTAATGTTGGGTGTTAGTCGTGGCACATTAAGAACGAAGTTACGTCATTATTTTGATGACAAGTATGTTGGTTCTAGAGACTAATCATACAAATTGTTCCAACCTTGCAAATTCATGGATAGACTAGTTTTTTTTAGAAAAAAAGCAAAAATACTGTTGACAAAATAAGGCAGTAAATGCAAAATACCTCTCGTTGACGCAAGTAGCGTTAACAATCAAAAATCCCACGATAGATGGGGTGTCGCCAAGCGGTAAGGCACAGGGTTTTGATCCCTGCATACCTAGGTTCGAATCCTAGCACCCCAGCCATAATCTTAATAACTCATTTAAACAGGCTAGAGCAACATGTCCATGATGTTATTTTCAGGAAATTCCAGTCCAGAATTGGCTCAAAAAATTGCTAATTATCTTGGTTTGGAATTGGGTAAAGCGACAGTCTCCAAATTTAGTGATGGTGAAACCAACGTTGAGATTTTAGACAACGTTCGTGGTAAGGATGTATTTATTATTCAATCCACATCAGCACCAGCCAACGATCATCTCATGGAACTTATTGCCATGGCTGATGCTTTAAGACGAGCTTCTGCTGGACGAATTACGGCTGTTGTCCCTTATTTCGGCTATGCCCGGCAAGATAGGCGTGTGCGTTCTGCCAGAGTGCCAATAACAGCTAAAATTGTCGCTGACATGATGACCGCGGTGGGGATAAATCGTGTCTTAACTGTTGATTTACATGCTGATCAAATTCAAGGTTTTTTCTATATGCCTGTTGATAATGTCTATACAACGCTGTTGATGCGTGATGACATTCTCAATAATCGCATTGAACCTTCGATGATTATCTCTCCTGATGTTGGTGGCGTGGTGCGTGCTCGTGCAATGTCGAAAGAATTAAAACATGAAATGGCCATTATAGATAAACGACGCAGTGGACCGAATAAATCAGAAGTCATGCATATCATTGGGGATACCAACAATAGGCATTGTATCTTAGTCGATGATATTGTTGATACGGCTGGCACACTATGCGGTGCTGCAAATGCCCTAAAACATGCAGGCGCATTAAGTGTTCGCGCTTATGTCACTCACCCTGTTTTATCAGGACCTGCGATAAAAAACATTATGAATTCGCATTTCGATGAAGTGGTGGTGACGGATACCATTTCTTTATCACAAGAGGCAAAAAATTGTCCTAAAATTCGGGTGATATCTCTGCATGAAATGTTGGCAAGAGCGATTAAATGCATTAACGACGAAGAGTCGATTAGCTCTTTGTTTAATGGCAAGAAATAATGTCTGATGATGTTCTCATGTGACTTTAGAGACTCTTGTGACACTCTTAAGCCTAGCTAAGGTTTAAGTGTGTCATCAGCTGCATTGTCTTTTAGTTCTCCAGTTTTATTTGGATGAAACAATCCACTGGGCATCAAAGTAGAACGACAGTATTCCCTATACCCTTTTGATTCTAACAGCTGTTTTTGAAATGATGGCAA
>RGPR01000168.1 GCA_010030245.1 Gammaproteobacteria bacterium | reverse complement strand
ATTCATCATATCAATCAGGGCGTATTTAAAGATTTAAAAAATCCATTTATAGCGACACGTTATCATTCGCTCGTGATTGAGCGTGCCACACTCCCAGATTGTTTAGAAGTGACTGCTTGGACAGACGATGAAGAAATTATGGGGGTACGTCACAAAACATTACCGATTGAAGGTGTTCAATTTCATCCCGAATCAGTCCTCACTGAACATGGACATGATTTACTCAATAATTTTTTAAAAGCCTATGGTTAATACAGAGACAAAAGAATTGTCTGTAAAAGACTTTATGCAGTCTTTGATGTCAGGTGTTTTAAGTGATGAAATTATTGAATCTTATGTGTTGGCACTCAATGAAAAAGGTATAACCGCAGAAAATATTTATGATGCAGCAACTGTCATGCGTCAATTTTCAAAACAAGTTACGATTCTTGACAAAACACATTTGGTAGATACTTGTGGCACTGGAGGCGATGGTATTCAAACATTTAATGTATCTACTTTAAGTGCAATTGTTGCAGCGAGTGCTGGCGTCAAAGTAGCTAAACATGGTGGCCGTTCAGTCTCATCTAAATGTGGCAGTGCAGATGTGTTAGAGGCTTTAGGAGTGAATGTGAATTTGACGCCTGAGCGCGTTGCAACACTTGTGAGCGACATTGGGATTGCTTTTATGTTTGCACCGAATTTTCATCCGGCGATGCGATATGCAGCACCGGTAAGAAAAAAATTAGGGGTGAGAACTATTTTCAATGTATTAGGGCCTCTCGCTAATCCAGCTGCGTCCACCCGTCAGGTATTGGGTGTTTACAATAGGCCACTCACGAAAATGATGGCAGAGGTATTGTTAAAATTAGGTAGTGAACATGTGATGGTCGTGCATGGTGAAGATGGCATGGATGAAATTTCTATCTCAAGTCCTACTCAAGTCACTGAGCTCAAAAATAAATCGATCACGACTTATACGATTAAACCCAATGATTTTGGATTTGAAATGGCAGATGTTAAAGCGATTCAAGTAGAAAATGTCGATGCATCCAAAGCGATGATGCTTGATGTGTTAAAGGGCAGCAAAGGACCTCATCGAGATATCACGCTTCTTAATGCAGGCGCTGCGATTTATGTAAGTGGTATTGCCTCAACCTTAAAAGAGGGCATTGAAAAAGCTGCATCAGTAATTGATCAAGGCTTATCATTCAAAAAACTAGAGATACTGAAAGTGGCATCTCATGGCTAATATTCTCGATACCATTATTGCGACTAAATTTGAAGAAATTAAAGAAGCGCAAAAAATTAAATCACTTGATCAACTCAAAGATGAAGTGAAAAATGCATCTCAACCCAGAGGGTTTGTTAAAGCGATTGAAACACAGCTCTTAAAAAACAAAGCCGCCGTCATTGCTGAAATTAAAAAAGCGAGCCCATCTAAAGGTATCATCCGAGAAAATTTTAATCCAAAAGAGATTGCCATCTCTTATGAAAAAGGCGGGGCGACATGTCTGTCCGTTCTCACTGACCAAAAATATTTTCAAGGCCATGCCAATTATTTAAAAGAAGCGAGAGCTGCATGCAGCCTTCCTGTATTGCGCAAAGATTTTATGGTGGATCCATATCAAATTTATGAAGCACGCGCGATAGGCGCTGATTGCATTCTGCTTATTGTTGCAGCTTTATCTTTAGACTTAATGCAAGAGCTTGAAGAAATTACACATAGTCTAGGTATGGATGTATTAGTTGAAGTCCATAATCAAGAAGAGCTCGATTTAGCATTGCAACTAAAGACTAGTCTTCTAGGAATTAATAATCGTAATTTAAAAACATTTGATGTTTCACTCATAACCACTTTGGATTTAATAAAAAATATCAGTGCCGACAAAATTATTGTGACTGAATCAGGGATTTTTACATCGGATGACGTGAAGTTGCTGCAAGATCATCATGTCAATACCTTTCTCATAGGCGAAGCTTTTATGCGACAATCTGATCCAGGACATTCTTTAAAAACTTTATTTAAATTTTAAATATTATGGAAAATTTAATACGACCCAGGCGAATGCGTAAAGATGAATTCTCACGACGATTGATGCGTGAACATCATTTGACTGCGGATGATTTAATTTACCCAGTCTTTGTGATGGAGGGAACTCAAAAAGAAGAAGCGATTCCATCCATGCCGGGCATTAATCGTCAAAGTATTGATCTTATTATTGACACCGCAAAAGAATGTTTTAAATTGGGCATCCCTGCGATTGCATTATTTCCAGTGATTGATGCAAAATTAAAGACAGAAGATGCAAAAGAAGCTTATAACCCGGAAGGTCTTATTCCAAGAGTGGTAGCTTTATTAAAAAAACACGTCCCTCAACTTGGCGTCATTACAGATGTAGCGCTCGATCCTTATACAAGCCATGGTCAAGACGGTTTGATTGATGAGTCAGGTTATGTCCTCAACGATGAAACGGTAGAAGTCCTTATCAAACAAGCGTTAAGTCATGCAAAAGCAGGGGCTGATATTGTGGCACCGTCCGACATGATGGATGGCCGTATTGGCAAAATTCGCGAAGCTTTAGAAAAAGAAGGATTCATACATACAAAAATTCTAGCGTACTCAGCTAAATATGCTTCCTCATTTTATGGCCCCTTTAGGGACGCAGTGGGCTCATCTGAAAAGCTAGGTGGAAGTGATAAAAATAGCTATCAAATGGATCCAGCAAATGCTGATGAAGCTTTAACTGAAGTCGAGCTTGATATCAATGAAGGTGCCGATATGGTCATGGTGAAACCAGGATTGCCTTATCTTGATATTGTTTATCGTGTGAAAACTACATTCGGTGTTCCTACTTATGCTTATCAAGTGAGCGGCGAATATGTGATGCTTAAA
>RGPR01000167.1 GCA_010030245.1 Gammaproteobacteria bacterium | reverse complement strand
GCTTGTACTGTGACATCTAATGCGGTTGTGGGTTCATCTGCAATCAGAATAGAAGGCTCACACGCGATACTCATGGCGATCATGATGCGCTGTCTCTG
This sequence comes from Gammaproteobacteria bacterium, assembly GCA_010030245.1. Taxonomy (GTDB): domain Bacteria; phylum Pseudomonadota; class Gammaproteobacteria; order Legionellales; family Legionellaceae; genus UBA2653. Next base: position 2,807 of record RGPR01000167.1, on the reverse strand, counting down.
GCCACCTGAGAGTTCATCGGGATAACTTGAAGCTCGATCATCCGGGATACCGACTTCTTTTAGAAGTGACACCACCTTTTTATTTAAAGTTTTTTTATCTAAATCAAGATGCACGCTCAACGCTTCTTTAATCTGGTCACCAATCGAGATCACAGGATTTAAAGAGGTCATGGGCTCCTGAAAAATCATCGCCATCGACTTGCCGCGATAATATCGCATTGCAATATTCGATAGCTTGGAAATATTTTGAGATCTAAAAAAAATATCGCCTGTTTGTTTGAGCTGTGTGGACAAGAGTTTCATGATGGAGAGTGCCGTTAAACTTTTACCGCTACCCGATTCTCCGACAATACAAGTGGTGCGACCCGGGTACAAATCAAACGAAACATCATTCACCAAAATCTTACGAGGGTCATTGATGGGCGACACTTTTAAATGTTTCACTTCTAAAATTTTTTTCATGATGCTTGCTTTAACAAGAATTGAGCTAACTCATCTAATAGAATCTTCGATTGTTTATTTTCAGCTCTTAAGGATTTGACCTGTGCCACACCCTCTTTCATTTCATCATCGCCCAAGATGACAGCAAATGCCGCACCACTTTTATCGGCGCGTTTCATTTGTGACTTGAAGCTACTGCCGCCAGAATTTAAAACAACCTTTAATCCGTGAACCCATCTCTTCTAAAAGTAAGATGATACGCTCTAGCCCAATCCCAAAACCTGAGGCAGGTGTTTTGTCCCCACCCAATCGCTCAATTAAATAATCGTACCTGCCGCCACCCGCAATGGTGCCTTGGCTGCCTAAGCGATTCGTTACCCACTCGTAGACAGTACGATTGTAGTAATCAAGGCCTCTCACTAGGCGATGATTTAATTTGAAAGGAATACCTGCTTCTTTTAAATAGTTACATACCGAATCAAAGTGCGCTTTGGCCTCACTATTTAAATAATCAGATAACTTTGGGGCCTCTTCAATCATGGTTTGCATGGCAGGATTTTTACTATCCAAAATCCGCAACGGGTTTTGATGGAGTCGTCGTTTCGCATCTTCATCCAAAACATCTTGATGGCTTTCAAAATAGCGAATGAGTTCAGTACGATATTTCAATCGATCTTCAGGATCACCTATGGAATTGATGTGAAGTTCGACATCTTTGATATCAAGCGCTTTCCAGAGTCTTGCTAATAATAAGATTTGCTCAGCATCAATATTGGCATCACTAAATCCAAACGCTTCAACACCCACCTGATTAAATTGTCGTTGCCTACCCTTTTGCACATTCTCGTGCCTAAACATAGGTCCCTGATACCACAAGCGAATGGGGCCGTTGTAGGTGAGGTTATGTTCAATGACCGCCCTTACACATCCCGCAGTACCTTCAGGGCGAAGAGTCAATTGATCCTCGTTTAAAGGATCAACCCATGAATACATTTCCTTTTCAACAATATCAGTATGCGTGCCCACGCTATCGACAAAAAGTGACGTGGGTTCAACGATAGGCAGGTTTATTTTTTCGTAAGCATAAAGATTTAATACTTCACGAATCTTGTCCTCGACAAAATGCCAGAGTGGTGTCTTATCAGGTAAGACATCATAGAAACCTTTAATGCTTTGACATTTTTTACTCATATCCGTTATTTTAACTTTGAATAGTGTGATTCCACATAGTTCATAACAATCGCTTTAAATTCTTCCGCAATGGTGTCACCCTTTAAAGTAACGGTCTTTTCACCATCGACAAATACTGGGGCCACAGGAATCTCCCCTGTACCAGGAAGACTAATGCCAATATTAGCAAGCTTGGATTCTCCAGGGCCATTCACCACGCAACCCATCACAGCGACTGACATATTTTCAACGCCAGGAAATCTATCTTTCCATTGCGGCATGGATTCACGCAAAAACGTTTGAATTTCTAAAGCCAACTCTTGAAAATAAGTCGAGGTCGTTCGACCGCAACCAGGACAAGCAGTTACCAGAGGTGTAAAAGATCGAATCCCCATGGTCTGTAATATCTCTTGAGCCACCACCACTTCTTTCGTACGGGGTTCGTTTGATGTGGGAGTGAGTGATACACGAATGGTATCGCCTATGCCTTGCTGCAAAAGAATAGCAAGCGCTGCGGTAGACGCCACAATACCTTTTGATTCCATTCCGGCTTCGGTTAGACCAAGATGAAGTGGGTATGAAGTTCTTTTATGAAGTTCTTGGTAAATCAAAATTAAATCTTGCACATGACTTACCTTGCACGAGATGATAATTTTGTTCTTTTGAAGTCCCCAGGAGACCGCTTGTTCAGCACTTTCCAAAGCAGATTGAATTAAGGCTTCTCGCATCAATGCATCGGATGACAATGGATTTTTGAGTTTCGCATTTTGATCCATCATCATCGCCAATTTAGCTTGATCTAAACTACCCCAATTAACACCAATGCGTACCGGCTTATCATAGATTTTAGCAATTTCAATCATCGCCTCAAACTGCTCATCGCGACGACTACCACGACCTACATTCCCAGGATTAATACGATACTTAGCTAATAACTTTGCACACTCAGGATAATTTTCTAATAACTTATGTCCATTAAAATGAAAATCCCCCACGATCGGAACATGACAATTTCTTTTGTGTAAAGCTTCAATAATATGAGGCACTGCATCCGCGGAAGCTTCATTATTGACAGTGACTCTGACAATTTCCGAACCGGCTTTCCATAATTCAAAAATCTGCTCTGTCGTTTTTTGAACGTCTGCCGAATCGGTATTCGTCATCGATTGAACGACAATCGGGGACCCTCCACCGAC
>RGPR01000166.1 GCA_010030245.1 Gammaproteobacteria bacterium | reverse complement strand
CTTGGTCGTAAGAAACATCCAGTTTTATAGCAGCAACAAATTGGTGAGGTTCGTCAGAAACAGATTTTTCTGTTTTTTGATTTTTTTCACGGACAGTTTTTGCGTAACCTTCTTTGTTTACTTGTCGTTCACGTGCTATTGCAAGAGCATTAGTAGGGACATCTTCAGTAATAGTAGACCCTGCGGCAGTCATTGCCCATTCATTGATAGTTACCGGCGCAACCAATGTATTATTTCCACCAATAAAAGCGTTACTTTTTATGATAGTTTTATTTTTAGTAGAGCCATTATAATTACACGTAATAAGACCAGCACCTAAAATAACTCCTTTGCCAACTTCAGTATCACCTAAATAAGAAAGATGTCTGCTTTTTGAACGTTCACCAAGAGTACTTCTATTCACTTCAACAAAGCTGCCAATAACTGCTTCATTTTCAATTGAAGAATTTCCATGAATAAATGCAAATGGTCCAACCTTGCAATCAGATTTAATTAAAGAATCATCAATAACAGTATGAGTTTTAATCAGTGTTCTATCGCCAACAACACAGTTATTTAATGAAGAAAATGCACCAACAACAACATCACAACCAATTTTGGTTCCTTCTGTAAGTTGTACGCCTGATTCTATGGTTGAGCCCTTACCAATAGTCACATCCCAATCGATATGAACATTATGAGCAATGGTAAAACGCACACCATGCGCCATCCAGTATTGAATAATTTCTGATTTTTTTATTTGTTCAACAGCCCATAATTCTTTAAAATCATTAACGCCTCTAATTTTATCGTAAGCAGCGGTAACTGTTTCTACTTTAAGATTGTTGTCGCTAGCAATTTTAACTAGATCAGTAATGTACCATTCTTTACCAGCTTTATTAACTTCAAGAGAATCTATAAAGTTTTCTAAAAATGAACGTTTAATTAAATAGATACCAGCATTAATACAACAATGTTCTTCTAAGTTGCCATCAAGTTCTTTTGCTTCAATAATTTGGATATTGTTATCAGCTTGAATAACGCGTCCATACATTGCGTTAGGATCACAATGATGTGCAGTCACAAAACTAATTGCAGCATCAGAATTTGTATGTTTTTTGTAAAGTTTTTCAATAATTTCTGGAGTAACAAGTGGCATATCGCCATTCATCACTAAAATATGATCAGATTTCCAGGCAGAACGGGTGCATTTAATAGCATGTCCTGTCCCAAGTTGTTCTACTTGATGAATAAAAGTTACTGTATGATTAAATTCTTTTTTTACTATTTCTTCAACTAAGCCACGCTGGTAACCGACTACCATTAAAATAGGAATTTCAAGTGAAGCAAGGACAGCTGTTGGGTAAAGAATCATTTCCCTACCGCAAATTTTTTCTGCCATTTTTGTACGGTCAGATTTGAATCGTGATGAGGCACCTGCAGCAAGAACTATCGCTTGTACTGGTGCGGTTTTCAAGTCACTTGACATAAAGGTCTCCTTTAGAATGATGAAATAATTTTTCTTCATCAAGAGACTAGCACAAAAGATTTTAGAGGTAAAAGAATCTGTCAAAAAATTGATCAAAAAAAATTGCCTAAAAAAATTGACGGAAGAATTAAATTCCTCCGTCAATTATACTCACCGGTAAAGATGAGTCATCGCTGTCTTAAAATAATGTCATTATTATTGCATAGCTGATTGATTAGCAGTAGCAACAACTTCAGACATAGATTTCATTTGTTTAGCTTTTCTAACTTTTTTCATCGGAGCATCAGCTTCCATTGAATTATTGTTAGCAGCTTTAACCTTTTTCATTTTTTTCTTACTGCAGCATGATTTTTTGTTCATATCATCGCAACATGCTTTTTTTTCACAGCATTCCATTGATTTTTTAGAACAACATTTATCAGCTGCTAACAATGCGCCTGATCCAAAAGAACAGAGCATTGCTAGAGTTAATAAGATCTTTTTCATAAAGTCTCCATTATATTATAATAACTAGTTAATTAATTAGTTACGTGCTCTTGCAGCATTAAGATTATTTTCAGCAGGATTCATAGTTTGGTAAGTATTTTGACCAGCACCGCCTTGCCCAAGATTACCTTGTTGTTGAGTGCTTCCATGACCTGTTCCGCCAGTCATAGAACCTGTAGGTGTACCAACGCCATTAACAAAAACATCAAGAGGTGTCATTGCAATTGGAGCATTAGTTGCGCCATGATTTCCACCTGTAAATCCAGGGGTATTAGTAGCGTTGCCACCACCTGTCATACCATGAGAAGCAGGGAATAAGTTAATTAAATGAGGATCCATAACTACTTGATTAACAAGCGACATTGCATCATTTACAAGTTTGGTTTGTGCAGGAGTTAACATTGATTGACCACGTTTAACCATACTCATTGCAATATTTAACTTTGAAGCAGCAACTTCTAAGTTTTCCATGTGTGGTTGCAAATTAGTCATTGCAGTACCAGTTATATTAGACATAACAGCGTATAGTCTTGATATTCCTTCATGAACTATAGCCCTTGCAACATTTATATGTTTTGGAGTTGCATTTTTTGGAGCCCATGTATCAGAATTTCCACCAAGAATAGCACGAGCAGGTGTTAAAGCTGAAGCTGGAACTGGAGCCCATGTATTAGAGTTTCCACCAAGAGTAGCACGAGCAGGACTTACATTTGAAGGTTGAACTGGAGGTAATCCGCCACGATTATATCCACCACCTTGATTGTTATGTCTTTGACCAGCACCGCCTTCACCTACCATACGTCTTTGACCAGAATCATTTCTGCCAATATTAGATTGGCTTGCAAAAGCTGTTGACGATACTACAAGCATCGCGATTGAAAACATTACCATTCTTTTCATAATAAGACTCCTTTAGTCTTTATGGGTTAATAAAACTCTTTTTTATACTTTTTTTG
>RGPR01000165.1 GCA_010030245.1 Gammaproteobacteria bacterium | reverse complement strand
TTAACGGCTTTGCTTTTGGTGGGGATTTTTTCAAAATCAACATCCAAGGACAAATACCATTGAGGGTATCTTTTTAAATCGGTTCTGTCCATAAATGTAGAAGCGGCTGTCCAAGTATTTTGATAGCCACCAAACATATTTTCGGCTCCATAGCCTACTGCCACGTTTAACCATTTAGGAGCATGGGTTTTTGGAAAAAAGGAGTGAATATTCGCACTTAGCCAATAGGTTTGAGCGTTATAGTCTTTGAGTAATCTTTCAGGGAAAAAGCCACCAAAATATTGATTGCTCCTGGCTTCTAATTGTGGGTCACTGTATTTGTTATAGTGGGCGCTAAATTTAAGTCTAACTTTTTGAGTGTTCCAAGCCCATTGTTGGCTGGCCCAAATAGCCGTACCTAAAGTATTTGCTGCCATGTCATTCCAACTCCAGCCCCATTGACTTGAAAATCCATCTAGTGTTTCAATGATGGTTTGATAACCTATCCCAGTGACACTAGCATATAGAATAGCTTTTTGAGTAGAGGCGCCAGCCCATTGCCAAGAAGTATGACCTATCCGACTTAATTGATAGGCGCTATAAGCATGCCCCACTTTATCCATCTTCAACCATTCACCACCATCATTATAAAAATGAAAACCACTTCGAGGATAGTGGGCATACCATGCTTGATTTAATGCGAGTAATGAACCTCCGTAGCCTAAAGTTTGTAATTTTGTAACTAATAAAAGTCTTTTTTTCAATAGGGTTGAGGAATCAGCATGCTCAAAAGGGAGCGAATCTTTTTGTTGTGCGAAGCAAATGATTGCTACACATAAGCATCCTAATAATAAAAAGCTTCTTTTATGCATACTTGGAAAAATCAAATTTAAACATTAATATTAATAAATACGGAGCAACGAATTGGTGGAATTGCTAATATTTCTTAAAATTGCCGGCCATGGGTTATTTCGTAGATAACATAAAGATCATTAAATAAAAAATTATGAGTCAGCAAATTGAGGTAAATGTGAAAACATGGTTGGAGGGTAATTATGATGAATCCACCCAGCAAGCCATTCGTGCAATGCAGTCAAATAATAGAGAAGAATTAGAAGATTCTTTTTATCAAAATTTGGAATTTGGAACGGGAGGATTAAGAGGTATTATGGGAGTGGGGACCAATCGTATTAATAAATATACAATTGGAATGGCTACGCAAGGGTTTTCAAATTATTTATTAAAAACTTATCCGGGCGAAAAAATAGCAGTCGCCATTGGCCATGATAGTCGAAATAATGCACGATTTTTTGCTGAAACAACTGCTCAAGTATTTGCTGCTAATGGAATTCAGGTATACCTTTTTGAATCACTAAGGCCCACCCCCGAATTGAGTTTTGCTATTCGAAATCTTTCCTGCAATGCGGGGGTGGTATGCACTGCCTCGCATAATCCTAAGGAATACAATGGATATAAGGCATACTGGAATGATGGAGGTCAGTTGGTGCCTCCCCATGATGTGAATGTAATTAAAGAAGTTGAAGCCATTCAAAGTATTGCTGATGTAAAATATACAGGAGGAGAGCATTTAATTCAGTTAATTGGCAAAGAAATGGATGCAGCTTACCTGCAAATGGTGAAAAGTTTAAGTGTGTATCCCGAAATTATCCAGTCGCAATCAGATCTGAAGATTGTTTATACACCCATTCATGGAACCGGTATCCAGTTAGTACCGGATGTGTTGAAGCTATATGGATTTAATCAGGTAACCATTGTGCAGGAGCAAGCCACACCGGATGGAAATTTTCCAACCGTACATTATCCCAATCCGGAGGAAAGTGAAACAATGCAGATCGGTCTTCAAAAGGCACGGGAACTGGATGCTGATATTTTATTAGGTACAGATCCCGACGCTGATAGAGTAGGAATAGGAGTAAAAGATAACCATGGGAATTGGGTTTTAATGATAGGGGGGGAAGAAAGTTTTGGTTTGATGATTGGAAGCTTAATTCGCGATAAAGATGCAGTGAGTGCTGTAGCATTGTTATGTGAAATGGCAGCATATGAAAAGAGCAAGGGAAAAACATTGTTCGAAAAATTAATTGAACTGTATATTGATTATGGATTTTATTATGAAAGCCTTATCAGTATTACAAAAAAGGGTATGAACGGACAAAAAGAGATTGCTGAAATGATGGAGCGTTTCCGTAATCAGCCTCCTGCTCAACTGGCAGGCTCATCTGTGGTTCAATTACTCGATTATCAGCTTCAAAGGGCTACTGATTTAACCACTGGAACCGTTACGCCTATCCATTTACCAAAGAGCAATGTGTTACAATTTATCACAGAAGATGGATCAAAAATTTCAGCCCGCCCTTCTGGAACCGAACCCAAAATCAAATTTTATTTCAGTGTGCATGATAAGTTGGTTACTAAACAAGATTTTGAAAAGGTACTGGATAAGTTAAAAGCTAAAATTGAAACGATTATACGAGATATGCAGTTGCAATAATGAATAGGGACTATTGAAAATTGGTAATGGTTACTATCATTTTTTCTCAACAGTAGATATCTCTTTCCTATCTTCGCAGGGTTATGATTGAGTATAAAGATAGTCATGTTCACCAGGGGCTCCGGAATAAATTGGTAAATCAGTTGCGGGAAAAAGGGATAACGGATGAAAGCGTTTTGCAGGCAATGATGGCAGTTCCCCGACACTATTTTTTTGATTCAGCTTTTGAGAAAATTGCTTATGAAGACAGGGCATTTCCCATTGCTGCAGGTCAAACAATTTCTCAACCCTATACAGTAGCCTATCAATCGCAACTTTTGCAGGTTACTAAAAATGCAAAAGTGCTGGAGATTGGAACAGGAAGCGGATACCAAAGTTCTGTGTTGGCAGAAATGGGTGCGAGGGTACTTACGATAGAACGGCAGAAAACTTTATTCGATCAATTGCAAAAATCGTATCCCTTCAAAAAAAAATATCCGGGCATTAAATTCTTTTATGGCGATGGTTTTGAGGGGTTACCCACTTTTGCTCCATTTGAT
>RGPR01000164.1 GCA_010030245.1 Gammaproteobacteria bacterium | reverse complement strand
GCTGAGACTGTTATGGCTAGGGCAATGGCTGAGGCAGCTAAGTCCAGAACAGCTATGGCTATGGCTGCTAAGTCTAGGGCTTTGGCTGAGGGAGATGTGCTTGGTTAATTATGTCAATAATTAGGCAATAAAGTAGAAATACGCTTCAAATTCAAGAGAGAAAACATCATGAGCGAATTATTAAAAGCAGTCGAAGTAGCCGCATACAATCTGGCGAAAGCAAAGGCGAAAAGGGATGTAATACAGCGGTCGCTTGATAGGATAATAGCGGAACAGGAGCGCAGGGCGGCGGCTAAGAAAGCAGCGGCGGAGAAGACGATTATAATCGACATCCCACCGGTCAAGTAAACTTGTACAAGGTACTAAGGCTTATTCCATCTAGTTGTTAGGTTGTGGAGCTGCCACAGACTCTGATAACTTGAAATGATTTTTAAAATAATTAGTTCTTAATCTTCTTGGCAACCCTGACCCCGCGCTCCCTTGGAGCAGCTGGTCAATCATTCTGTCAACCTGCCCGCATCTGTAAAACCATTGACCCTAATCGCACCTAAAAAATTATCGCATTTAAAACGATACTAGCTGCCCTCCCGAACTATGCTAAGTATTGCTTTTATTTGCATTCTTATGCATAGCGTAAATACAATAAAATTGTCAGATCTATTGGCTTTAATAATGAAAGGCCTCTAGTTAACTCTGGGGCCTTTTTTTTGTGAATGTAGCAAGATTGTAGCAAGCTTTTAGTCTCAAATTCATAAAGCCCAGTAAAACAAAGCGTATTAAGTGTTTTTAATGTCGGTTTCCTAAATCGAGGGTCGTAGGTTCAATTCCTACCGGGCGCACTTCTCTTTTTCTCGGAAAAATACCTTTAACTTCTGAATTATCAACACTTTGCGAAATTGAAATATTTTTAATTTCAGTTTCTTGTAGACTCTCTAGTTGTCCCAAAGCATTTAATTTTTGGACGACTTCTTGGGCGACTAAGATGTTTTGGGCGACTTCTTGGTGGCCTTTTATCAGTATTGTTGATTCCCTAGGTCTGTTTGTTGCATTCTTATTAATTAATTGAAGTGTGGTTGTTGCGATGGATTTTGAGTAATAACTTGCCCTTTAGCATTCATGTAACCAAATCATTGTACTTGGCCAAGCAATGGTTGTGGGCCATTGCATTTGTGGTAGATCAACAATCAACATCAATTAGTTGCAATCCAAATTAGAACAGTGATTTTATCACCAGCTATTTGAATAATTCGCGTGGATGTTTTGCTGATGGACAATGCATGTAAACTGTTTAGCATAAATAAGTTGATTTATTCCTATTGGAAAAAGCCATGAAAAGTTTGTTTGTAGCCGTATGTGCCATAAGCCTGTTGGCTTGTTTTTTGTCACGGCTCAGGAAGCGAAGCCCGGTAAAGTTGAAACCATCGATCACGGTAAGGGAATCAAGCTGGAGATGGTTTTTATCCCTGCTGGCAAATTCAAGATGGGTTCCCCCGATTCTGAAAAAGGGCGGCAGAGAAATGAAGTTCAGCATGATGTGACCCTTACCAAAAGTTTTTTGATGGGAAAATATGAAGTTACTCAGGAACAGTGGCAGGCCCTAATGGGTAATAATCCCAGCAGCAATATTGAGCCAAAATTCTCCATCATGAATGTCTCTTGGGGTGAATGTCAAGAATTTATCAAGGTGCTGAATTCAAATACTAAAGGTGGATACCGCTTGCCCACCGAATCTGAATGGGAAAATGCTTGCAGGGTTGGTACAAATACTGCAACTGCCTTTGGTGAAACCATCACAAGCAAAGATGTCAATTATGATGAAACAAAAATAGACAAACCTGTTCAAGTAGGCAGTTACAAACCCAATGCATTTGGTTTGTATGATATGCATGGAAATGTCTGGGAGTTTTGTTCTGATTGGTATGGTCCATATCCAGCGGGGAAGGCAATGGATCCGATGGATGTTAAGAATGGCCATGACCATGTATAGCGGGGAGGTTGTTTTTTGTTGATTCACTTTTTCTGCGTTGTTCTAACCGGGGTTTTGTCGCACCTGATTTTTGAAATGTTGTGATTGGCTTTCGCCTTGCAAAGACGAATTAACCAAGGTCCACAATTTTTCCAAGTGTTCGTTTTTTTGATATGCATGCCTCAGCTTATATGAAAGAGGAATCTTTCCCTTGGTGGTTTTAAGGGTGTTTTGCCGCTTATAATGCTAGTGAAGCTTCTTTGGGAAGATTCATCGCCGGTTACTTTGTTTAAATTGTTTTTTTGTATGAGAGACATTTATGGATACCTTTGAAAATGCTTCGCCGCCCCATGAGCAGCCTGAAAAAGTTCTTGCCAAGTGCTGGGAATGTGGTGAAGAAAAGATGTGCTTTGAGCATATTGTTTGTTGCACGGGTACACGTTTTCATACATGCCCTGCCTGCAGGGTGCTCATCAACCAGAAGGCTTAATGAATACTCTTGATCATGAATTCTACATGAGGCGGGCCATTGAACTTGCTTTGAACGTTCCCAGCCTGCCCTTTGGAGCATTGATCGTAAACAGTGACACTCAAGTGGTTCTGGCTGAGGGTTGGAATAAAAGTAATATGAATCCAACATGGCATGGTGAAATCGATGCAATCAATCAACTGGCAATGCATCACAATTCTGTTGATTATTCAAAACTTGTTTTATACACCACTGCTGAACCTTGCCTCATGTGCATGTCTGCGATTTTATGGACGGGCATAGGAATGGTTGTATTTGGCACATCGATAAGATTTTTACAAGGCAACGGTTGGCATCAGATTGATATTCTTGCACAGGAAATTATTCGTCGTAGCCCTCATTGGCATTGTGAACTGATAGGTGGTGTTTTGGAAAAAGATTGCAACGCCCTTTTTCAGTCATCCAATGGATGAGCATGATGGCAGCTTAAGCGATGCTGATTTTTGAAAATGGTTGCAGGTTTTAATCATGGCGTTATTTGGGCGGTACATTGGGATTGATTATTCCGGGGCTAAAACATCGGTGCATAGCCTGC
>RGPR01000163.1 GCA_010030245.1 Gammaproteobacteria bacterium | reverse complement strand
TACCTAATTTAGAATTACTCACAATGTTAATTTTGCCTTGTATCTCATGAATACGCTCTTTAATACCAAGGAGACCGAAACCATCATGATGTGATTTTGAAAACCCAATACCATCATCATGAATATTGATATCAATAAATCGATTGGATTTATTTTTTATCTGATACTTCACCTTAATATCGACACGCTTAGCTTTAGCATGCCTTGAGATGTTAGTGAGGCACTCTTGCATAATGCGATAGGCTGCGATAGCTATTCTTTCATTTAACTTTGGTAGATTTTTAAGCTCAATATCATGTTGTAATTTAATTTTGGGATGTCTTAATTGCCAAGTTCTCATTAAATCAATTAACCCCTCTTCTAAACCTAACTCACTTAAAACACCAAGCTTTAAACGCCCCAACATACCACTCACAAGCTCCATGAGATATTTAGATAGTTCACTGATTGCATCTACACTGGGTTTAATTTTTGGGTAGTCTTTGTTTGCAAGTACCTTCAAAGCTGCGGCATCAGCATGGATAGCTGTGAGAGACTGGCCAAACTCATCATGTAAATCACGCGCTAATTTTTTTCGTTCAGCTTCTTGAAGATTAATGAGCTGTTGTGACAATTGATGATTTTTAGAAATACTCTCTTCTAAAACTTTTACCATGCGATTAAATTTTTGCCCGATGTCTCTTAATTCCTTTGTCTTTAAGTAAGGAATTCTGGTTTTAAAGTTCCCTTCCTCCAATTGATTTAAAGATGTAAGAATATGCTGGATAGGACTTAATGAATTTCTAAGTATCCAAAGAATCAGTACATTAATCAGAATAAAGAAAAAACCAATCAATTGAAGTGTATCTTTGACTTGATTCCAGATTTCGCCGTATTCGTAAGAAGGGTCTGGCGATATCACAATATCGCCTTTATGATCTCCAAGAATGACAACGGGTAAGCGCTTAGGCTCCGAGGGTTGTGATATAGCGCCCATTAAATTGACAAACCATTCTGGCGCCTGATTTGTGGATTTTATTTCGGATATATTGCTATCCAACAATTTGCCATCCACATTAAAAAATTCAATTCTAATATGGCGCATATGAACTAAATTCTGAAGATTAAATGGTTTAAATTCATTTTCGATTGATTGGTATTTTGGGTTCTTTAATACGCCAATCTCAAAAAGATATAGTGCTAGCTTTTCTGAAGAATCAATTTCAGCATGCACATTTCTTTTGGCATCTTGAATAGTGAGTGATGTGCTCACTATTAAAATAAGCAGCAAAAGTAGATTGATAATAAATGTAATGCGGAACTTTAAGCTCAAAAGGATTCTCGTGAATGCATGGTGTGAGTTGTATTGTAAATAAAAAAGGGAGCAAAGCTCCCTTTTTTTAATTAAATTAATTTTTACTTAAATTCATATCGAACGCCTAACCATCCTGCACGCGGGGCACCCGGAGAAACAAATGCGGCACCTTTCCAATGATCTGTATCAGGTTCGAATGTATTTCCTGAATCAGTAAATGCGTTGACACCAAGACGACCAGTCGTGAAGTAGTCACTATCAAATACATTGATTGCTTTCGCCCAAATTTTCCAGCCATTTCCCAGGTTATATTGTGAATCTAAATTTACAACTGCAAATGCTGGCAGCTTACCCTTGGCGCAAGGTGTTTTATTTTCTTCACCCGCTGGAGGAACCGCTTCGCAATCAGCTGAATTAGCTTGATGAGCATTATTTTCATTACCATGCATAAAACGGTCAGAGAAAGCCACTAAATTTCCACCAAAACTCCATTCCGGAGTGATTTGATATTGAGCGCGTAATTTAATCTGATGCTTAGGAATGCCAGGGATAAAATTACCTTTCTTAACGTTTAACTCATCAGCTACAGTTCTCGATGAATTTGATTCGTTTACTAAAGTGAAATCCGTATCATATGTTGCTCTAATATAACTATAAGATGCATTCCAAGTGAATTTATCAATAACTCCTGCCAAGCCAAGGTCTAGTCCTTGTCTTTTAGTTCTGCCAACATTATTAAAATAACCAGCTGAATTATTTACAGTATTTGTGTAAACAAATTGAATGTCGTTATGATTGATAGCTTCGTAAACTGAAGCAGACCATTTCATATCGAATGGTAATTTACCCCTTAATCCAAAATCATATGTTTTAGCAACGACTTGCTTTAAAGGTGGGTCGCTTGCCATTGCATTAGGAAGTAAACATGGATTGTTTGGATCAGAGCAACCCAATTCAATAGCTGATGGCGCTCTTGATGACTCACTGTAAGAGCCAAAAATGGTCACATTTTCATTGGGTGTTAGGGTAAGACCTAATGATGGGTTGATTCGTTGAAATAAGTGATTACCACCTGCATTTGCATTAGTACCATCATACAACTGATCAGTGTTGTTTACCCTCGTACGGTTATATCTTGCGGATGCTGTCACATGTATTAAATCATTAAGTGATATCGTATCCGTCGCCAATAAATGGAATGTTTGTGTTTTACCTTTAAATGCTGTTGAAAGCTCTATATCATCAGCTACTCCAGACGGCATTCTTGAACCATCAAATTGTGTGAATGCCTCTTCTGTTTGGAAGTCATTCATGCTTGCCCCTTCAGCCATAAGACCATAGTTGGTTCCTTCTGGAGGTGCAAACCAATGTTCGAAGAACTGTGTGACATGTTTGTCCGACCCATACTGGCAGCAGAGTACATCAACCAATTTGGTATTGTATGTGCAGATGTCATAAGACAATTTCTTCATTAAAATGCGATAACCACACAATTGTGTGTTATTTTGAACAAAACATGACGTAACTTGCTCACTGCTTCCACTTTGCATTGCAGTGCAAGCAAGTGATGAATGTGGTCATTGGTTCATCTGCACTGCGTGTCTGCATCTGATAATACTTGCAATTACTTTTCTTGCATGATGTGCAAGTAAACATGCTTGAACCTTCTACTTTGGCATCTCCTTGAACACACGCCTCGACATTTTGCATATGTTCAAACCCTCGTTGATCACGCAGGTCTTTCTCAAATATATTGCCCAACAGC
>RGPR01000162.1 GCA_010030245.1 Gammaproteobacteria bacterium | reverse complement strand
AATAATTTTGATTATTGTTTAATTTTTGTTTGATGAAAATACAAAAAGAACAAAAAAAGTAGAAAATTGGGTATGTGTGTGGTTTCCGGCTGGTGAAATAGTGGTAAATTTTGTGATTAGCTGTTTAATTTTTGTTGAAATTGTGATAGGAATTGTGAGCCAAGGTAAAAATCAGGTAGAAATTGGTGATTTCCAAGGTGTGTCATGGTTGTTTTTACCAAGGTTTAGCCAAGGTTATGCCAAGGTTGGAATTGAGAGTACAAATGTGATAAATTTTTGAGGTTTGTACTTTTGGGTTGAAATTTTTTGAGGTTTGTACTTTGGGGATTGATTATAAAACGATAATGTTTGGAATTATTGAGGAATTTTGGCGGCTGGAGTTCTGTTGTTTACCAGTAATGTTGTGTCTTTGTGGAATTGGTGTTTGAGGGTATGAGAATGAGTAAAAATGTAGTTTGGGAGTGGGTAATAGAGACTCATCCTAATCATGATGAGGACATAGATGATTTGATAGAGGCTGATACGATAGAGGTAATTAATCATTATTTGTCATTGGTTGATGATCCTGTTGAGGTTGCGATAAAGAAGTTGGTATTTGATGCAGATGTCTTTGACAGGTTGAGATCAACGACATACTTTTATGTCAATTTTAGCGATAAGACATTTGAGCCTTCAGCATATGAGAGAGGTGGTGTTCCAGTCAGGTATCAGAAAGAATTGAAAAATATTATCAATCCGAAGTCGATTTATGAGCCAACATAGGCTGAAAAAATTTCTGTGGAATTTTGGCGGCTGGAGTTCTTGTGGTTTCCAGTAGTAGTGTTCCCATTTCTTATGAAGGAGTTTCTCATGGCAAATCGTGGCAGGCCGAACAAGTTCAGCAATAGTCAGGTTGCATTGCTGAAGAGTGTTGTTAAGCAATTTGGTTTGAGTGGTGCTATCCCTGTTCTTGCAGAGCAGGGCGTGAGCGTGTCTATGACCACTTTGAGCAAGTATGTTCATGGTGGTTCTGGTGGTCGCCCTCCACTTCGGCTGAAGAGGGGTCGTCGCCCTATTGTGTCGGCTTAGTTTTTTGTCCCTGTCATCATTATTGGTGGCAGGGATTTTGTGCGTTTTTCACTAAGGAGGTGTGAGATGAAGAGCAAGTCTTATTTGGCTATGGTGAACGCTGAGAATTTGCGCCGTGAGTACGATTCCGTCATGGAATTGAGGCGATCTTTGAGGTCTGATGCATCACAGGATGCTGATCTGATGGAAACATCGGATTTTTCTCCCGCTGTTGCGGATGAGTTTGCATGGGTATGGGAGTCAGAGTCTGTCTGATTTTTGTCCCTGCCATCATTATTGGTGGCAGGGATTCATGCGTTTTTTTCACTAAGGAGGTGTGAGATGGCGAAGAAAGTTGCTGGCAAAGACGCTTACGAAGTTGAAGTGGTTTTCAAGATTCGTAAGACATGGACTGTGGTTGCTGAGTCCGAAGAGGAGGCCGTTGAAAAACTCCAAGAGAGTGGCATAGTTAACTCGAATTGTGAGTCTGGTGATGAATATTACAACGAGGATTACGAAGTCTTAAGGATAGTACAGGTTGAGGAACCTGATGTGGATTGAGGAAATATTTGGTGTTTTGTAAAATCATAGAGTTTGTAATTTTTCATGTGAATTAAAGAGGAAATTGTATGACTATTCGCATGGTTGTTGCTGGACAAGGTTTTGACGGGCCCGACCTTTATTTTTGCAAATTGAATGTGAGTGATTATCAGATTGAAAATGGACTGCATTATGAATATGCAGTTAGTCACGCCAAGGAACATGGATTTGAAGGTGAGATGGTGGCATTTGATGAGAATGATTCTCCAAAGCCACTTTTTCAATTGTTTAATTGGGAATCAGCAAGCGTTTATGTACATGAATGATTTTGTCCCTGCCCTCTCATCGGGTGCAGGGATTTCATGCGTTTTATTTACCAAGGAGGTGCTTTATGACCGATTATGATAATACCATTGAGTGCAATGTTGTCAGCGACAAGAAAATCCTTACCGATGGAAGGAATTTCTACAAAAACGGAAAGAAAATTCCGTTTGTTGTCAAGGTTTCTATAGCTAAAGAACCAAAAAATGATGGAGATTATAGCTACAAATTGCATGAAATTGATGATCCCATTTTGAAACATTATGGGATTACAAATGTGTCTTACAAATTTGAAATAGATTCAAACCATCTAGTTGAAGAAGGTTCTGATTATTCTTTGAAATTTAATCTCAGATGTACTATTGATGAAAAAATTGTAGAACCTAACGAAGATATTGGTGCTTTTGAACATCCGTTCGTATCAAAAGCAACTCTACCTACTGATGATGGTCATGTGTTAGCTTGGATCGTATATTTCTGTTGCGGTATATTGGTAGATGGAGAATTTATCGAAATTGATGATAGTTGGTTTGATCTTGATAACAAAAAATGGCAAATCGCCTAAACATTTCCCTGTCCTTTCACGGGGGCAGGGATTCATGCTAATTAAACACTAAGGAGGTGTGAGATGATTGTTGTTATTGATGGCACGGATTTGAGCGGTTCCAATTTGAGTGGTAAGGATTTTTCGCATAGGTATTTTGATGGTTTCAATTTTGAAGGTGCCAATCTTATTGGTGCCAAATTGAAGGGGGCTAATCTTATTGGTGCTAATTTGAAATATGCTGAATTGTCAGGTGCCGATTTAAGGGGTGCTGACTTATCTGGTTCCGATTGTGAGGGTGCAAATTTCAGTTGTGCCAATTTGAGAGGTGCCAAATTAAATGGAGCCAGATTGTTGAATGCTGATTTTTTCAGCGCAAATTTGGTTTGTGCCGATCTTACTTGTGCCGATTTGACTGGTGCCCATTTGGGTGATACTGATTTGCTTCTTGCCTCTTTTGACGGGGCAAATCTAATTGGTGTCTATTTGGTTGGTGCCCGTCTGGATGGGGTAGATTTTAGTGGTTTCGATATTGGCATAAAAGGATACAGACTGGTTAGAGAAGATGCCTAACCAACCACAATCCCTGCCCTCTCATCGGGCGGCAGGGATTCATGCGAATTAACTACTAAGGAGGTG
>RGPR01000161.1 GCA_010030245.1 Gammaproteobacteria bacterium | reverse complement strand
TTATACAGTATTGGTGAAGCATCAAAAGCGCTTGGTGTTTCGATTACCACTTTAAGGCGCTGGGAGGCTGAAGGTCGGTTAATTCCTGAACATACGGCAGGCGGGCACCGTCGATATGATCTAGCCAAGTTAAAACCTGAAGTTTATCGCTCTGTTGTTGATACCAGACAGACGGTCGCCTATGCTCGGGTGTCTAGTCATGACCAAAAAGAAGATTTAAATCGTCAACAACAAGTTCTGGAGCTATACTGTGCTCAACAAGGATGGTCGTTTAGGCTGATATCTGATTTAGGCTCAGGCATGAACTATTATAAAAAGGGATTAAAACAACTGCTTAATGACATATTGGCAGGCAATATTGGTCGTTTAGTGATTACCCATAAAGATAGATTGCTGAGATTTGGGGCTGAATTGGTATTTTCACTTTGTGAGGCAAAGCAAGTAGAAGTTGTGATTTTAAATCAAGGTGAGGACACAACATTTGAGGAAGATTTGGCCAAAGACGTGCTTGAGATTATCACTGTCTTTTCAGCTCGATTATATGGAAGTCGTTCTCGTAAGAATCAAAAGTTGTTAGAGGGTGTTAAAAAAGCAGTTGAGGATTCTCAATCATGTTAATTGCTCATAAAATAGCGCTTGCCCCTAATAACAAACAAGCAACTTATTTTTTCAAAGCCTCAGGTGTTGCGCGTTTTGCTTATAACTGGGCATTAGCAGAATGGCAAAAGCAATATGAATCCTGGAAGATAGATAATACAAAAGTTAGACCGTCACAAGTCGCATTAAGGCGACAATTAAATGCCATTAAACGAGTACAATTTCCCTGGATGTTGGAGGTTACCAAAAATGCGCCACAAATGGCCATTATTCAGTTAGGTCAAGCGTTTAAACATTTTTTTGCAGGACGAAATGCATATCCAACTTACCGCAAAAAAGGAATTGATGACCGTTTTAGCATGACCAATGACCAATTTCAACTCGATGGTTCACGCATTCGCATCCCTAATTTAGGTTGGGTGCGAATGCGTGAGACGTTGCGTTTTACTGGCAAGATAATGTCAGCCACTATATCCCGAGTGGCTAACCGATGGTTTGTTAGTATTACTGTGGATACTCAAGACTTATCTCACCTACCTCAAGCTGAAAACCAAGGCGTTGTGGGTGTAGATTTAGGAATATCAGCGCTTGCAACGTTATCAACGGGAGAACCTCCAGTTCCAGGACCAAAGGCACATAAGATGCTTCTCAAACGACTACAGCGTTTGTCAAAAGGTTTAAGTCGTAAGCAAAAAGGTTCACGCAATCGACAAAAGGCTAAAAGCAAGCTCGCTAACCTTCATGCCAGGATAAGTCATATTCGAAAAGATGCGTTACACAAACTGACAAGCGATTTAACACGTCGATTTGATACCATAGGAATAGAAGATTTGAATGTTAGAGGCATGATGAGCAATCGTCATCTTGCGCGCTCAATAGCAGATATGAGTTTTTATGAGTTTAGACGTCAATTGGAGTATAAAGCATTTATGCGAGGTGGTATTGTTATTGTTGCAGATAGATGGTTTGCCAGTAGTAAATTATGTTCTTTTTGTGGTGAAAAAAATACGTCATTAACCTTATCGATTCGCCAATGGACGTGTTGCCAATGTGGAACAACCCATGATAGAGACATTAATGCAGCAAGAAATATAATGAATTATGCCCCCGAGTTCCACGGTGTCAGCCTGTGGAGAGAAAGGCTCTGGCCGAAGTCGTAAGACCTTGGCGCAACCGGTCTCTACGAAGCAGGAAGTTAACACCATAACTACCTATGGGTAGGTTTGGATAGGTTTAACGGAACGGTATAGCAATAATATAAAAAGAATTTTGAGACCAATTATTTTGTAGTATCAGAAAGACAACTGCCCAAATTATTATCCAGAGTTAGACCTAAGTTGTCTTTTTTGAAAACCCGATCGGCCCGATAACTCGAACGAACCATAGGGCCAGATGCCACTTCAAAAAAACCTTTTGCTAATCCCTGGTCGCGAAGCCAATTAAACTCTTCGGGAGAAACATAGCGCTCGATGGGTAAATGATTGCGAGTCGGTTGCAAGTATTGCCCCAAGGTTAATATGTCAACTTGAGCATCTCTTAGATCATCCATGGTTTTTAATACTTCATCCATGGTTTCACCTAAACCTAACATTAAACTGGTTTTGGTAAGCACATCAGGGCGATATTGTTTGGCATAACGCAACACATCAATCGTTTGATGATAGCCTGCACGAATATCTCGCACGGGATGGGTTAAACGCTCAACTGTTTCAACATTTTGAGCAAATACATCCACACCGCTATCGAGTAAGGTACGAATCGCTTGATGACAGCCTTGAAAATCAGGGGTAAGTGCTTCAACTTTTGTGGTTGGACATTTTTGTTTAATGGCGCGAATACTATCGGCATAATGCAAAGCCCCGCCATCGGATAAGTCATCGCGATTAACTGAGGTCAACACAATATACTCTAAATTCATAAGCTCAACTGTCAGTGCGGTATTGCTGGGCTCATCCTTATCAAGCCAACCATTTGGATTGCCCGTATCAACAGAGCAAAAACGACAGGCGCGCGTACAAACAGCCCCCATTAACATAATGGTCGCTGTGCCATGAGACCAGCATTCACTGATATTAGGGCATTTGGCTTCTTCACAGACAGTGGCTAGACGATGCTCTTTTACCTTGTCTTTTACCATTTGGTATTTTGGTGACGTCACAGCTTTAATCCGTAACCACTTGGGTTTTGGAAGACGCTCATATTCTGCTGTGTCACAAGCCTTCATTCCATCTTTAATGGCGCTAAAGCCTTGCTCAGTTTGATATTTTTTACCACTTTGGATTACGACTGGAATTTTTACCCGCTTTTGCATACTGGACTCCATCACTTCATGAATGGATCATCCCAAATCTTATACAAAATAGCAAGGTGTATCCATTGAGATGGATACACCTTGTGAATTATAAACCCTCATAGGGTTTTACAATGACAGTGGTTCCGACATTAATAAAGTCTTGATTGAGCCATCTTGCGGCATCAGGCAATACCCGAACACATCCATGACTGGCATTATGGTTAGGTACATCATAAGCCGCATGAATCGAGTAGCCTTCATAAAAGTGCATGCAGTAAGGCATTCTAGCGCCCCCTCCAGTTTCTACAGGATATAAACT
>RGPR01000017.1 GCA_010030245.1 Gammaproteobacteria bacterium | reverse complement strand
GATAGAGTCAGAAGTATTTTGCATCATAAAATGATTGTATAAGGATTTATCAAACCCAAATGATGGGTTTAACAACAAACATGTTGTCAGTGGTCTAATCGTGGATAATATCAATATTCAATTTCTTAAGCACCAAGGATGAACATAAGACGATTATCAAATCAAGTTTAAGCCACGACAATTGTGTTGATATAGAAGTGCTTCAGCCAATAAATATAAAACACTTAATTAACACGCCTTCGCATTTTTACGAAATACGTTTCATCGCGATTAGACCAGAAAGCGCTGCCATATCTTTTTGTAATTCATGCATTTTTTGTAAATTATCTAACTCAATGGTCAGTTGTACATGGTTGATATTTTTTTTACTAGCAATCCGGGTTTGTAACGATATCAAACGAATTTGATCTTTTGAAATGATATTGGTGACGTCCTTCAATAGATCAGGCCTATCATAGGCATCTATTACAAACTTAAGCGTCACAAACTGAGACTGTGCTAATTCTTCACCTGCCCAATTGACTTTTAAAAATCGTTTTTGTTGTTCTTCATTGGCATGGGCGACATTTTTACATTGTTGCTGATGGATAGACACCCCTCGGCCCAAGGTCATATACCCCACCAATTGATCCCCAGGTCCGGGTTGACAACATTTGGCAAAATGAGTCAGTAAATGCCCCACTCCCTCAATGACTACCTGTTTTGATAAATCGACATTGCTTCGAATATGTAGCTTTGGCACAGGTGGTCGATGTGGTGCTAGTCGGCTTAAAATTTGTGACACCTTGATATCGCCACGTCCAACGCCAGCATATAAATCTTCAATCGTCTTACAGGATAAATCTTCTAGCACCTCTTCAAGCCTATCAAGCTTGTAATGCGCCTGCTTCAGTTCTTTATCAACTAAATTTTGTCCAAGTTGACAGTGTAAATCATAATCTTGTTTTTTAAACCAATGAAATACCTTGGCCTTGGCTTTGGCGGTATGAAGATACTTGCCTTGGCTAGTTAACCAATCTCTTGAAGGTTTAGCCTCTTTTGCCATTAGAATTTCAATTCTATCAGCGGTTTTTAATGTTTGGTTCAGCGGAACAATTGCACCATTGATTTTTGCCCCTCGGCAACGATGGCCGATATCCGTATGGAGATAATAAGCAAAATCAAGCGGTGTACTCCCTTTTTGTAAATCAATGACCTCATAAGCTGGAGTAAACACATAGATTCTATCATCGATTACAGGGTTATCCATGGTCATCGGCTCTCGTGTTTGGGCCTCAACCTCCTGGTGCCAAGATAATACATTGCGCAGCCATGATATTTTTTGCTCATGGGCGAATTCATCATCTTCTCCACCCTCTTTGTACTTCCAATGCGCAGCCACCCCCATTTCAGCGAGTTGGTGCATGGCAAAGGTACGAATTTGTACTTCAAATATTCTATCCTTAGGGCCCACAACTGCCGTATGCAGTGATTGATAACCATTGCCTTTTGGATGACTGATATAGTCATCAAATTCCTTAGGTATCGGTGTCCAGAGTGCATGCACAAGACTCAAGACTTCATAGCACTCTTCCTTGGTCTCTGCCAAAATGCGTACCGCGGTGGCATCATAGATTTCATTTAGAGCGACTTGCTTACGTCGCATTTTATTATAAATACTATGGATATGTTTAGAACGACCATAAATTGAAAAATGATCAATGCCCAGCTTTTTGATTTCAGTTTGCAGTTGTCCAACAATCCAGTTGACGTAACTGTCTCGTTCTAAACGTTTTGATCTTAAGCCTTTCGCAATTGTTTTATATTCTTCTGGATAAAGGTAACGAAAGCCCAAATCCTCAATTTCCCATTTAATTGCGCCAATGCCTAAGCGATGTGCCAATGGCGCATAAATATTCATCGAGTCTTCAGCAAATTGTCGACGAATAGCTTCAGGCATATGGGCCATGGCTCGCAATAAACATAGCCTATCAGCCAGTTTAATCAAGACCACTCGCACATCATCTACCATGGCAAGTAGCATCTTGCGCCAATTATCATGTTGAGGTTTTTTTGGATTGATGGCTTGAGGATGAGGTGTTGATAAGGCGTTCATCCGCATCACCCCTTTAATTAAGCGTGAAACATCAAAGCCTAATTGTTCGCCAATCACGTCTAAAGATAAATCAGCATACTGTACACTGCTATAAATGATCCCTGCAGCAATAGAACTTAAGTCCATTCCCAGATCGACCAAAACATCAGCCATCGCTAAACCATGTCGAAAACAGGTTTCTCCTGTCTCGACTGCGTAATCTTGGCCTGAAAGCTCAGCTAAAGCCACAGCATGTCTTAACAAGCCTAAATCTTGACCATAACCCTTTTCAGCCAGATGTCCTAGCCATTCTTCTAATGAAAAATGACTTGAAGTCGATTCCTTGACCTTGACCATCAATCATTCCTTGATAAACACAACCATTGATTCAATATGATTGGTATGTGGAAACATATCCATCACGCCACCATGAGCCATTTTATATCCAAACTGCGTTCTAAGTATATGAGCATCACGCGCAAGTGTAGCAGGATGGCAAGACACATAAACCATATGTTTTATACCTAATTTGGCCAAAGCAATCACCGCGGCTTCTGCACCATCTCGAGCAGGATCGAGTAATACTTTATTAAAGTTCATGTCTTTAAATTGTTCTATAGCCTCAACAGTTTGCAGGTCTGCCACTTGAAAAGCAATATTTTCAATCCCCTGCGCTAGCGCATTGGCCTTCGCACGTTCAATCATCAAGGCATTGCCTTCTATGCCATATACAAACTCTGCAGTTGATGCTATCGGTAAGCTAAAGTTACCCAAGCCACAAAATAAATCTAACACCCTATCAATTGGTTTTAAGTCCAAGAGCAATAATGCTTGTTTAATCATCAAATCATTGATTGATGCATTGACTTGAATAAAATCAAGTGGTTGGAAGCTGAGTTTAAGTCCATTTACAGGTAGCTCAAACTGCATATCCATCGTGGCACCACTAGGTGCAAATAATGTCAAGCTATCAGGACCTTTTGCTTGCAAATAGATGTGAAAGCCTGTTTGTTTGGCAAATTCGTCTAATAGCATTTCATCAAGCGCAGTTAATGTTTGCAAATGACGAAAAACCAAAGCCACAGACTCGCCAACAGCAAGTTCAATTTGAGGAATAAAGGCTTTTGATGGCATTTTATTTAGCATGTTTTGCAAAACTTGATAATGGGCTTGAAAACGATGGTCTAAGATATGGCACTCATGCATATCAATGATGTATTGACCATGTTTTTTTTCACGAAAACCAACCAAGGTTTTTTCTTTTTTAGCCACATATTTTACCCCAAGACGGGCTTTTCGACGATAATTCCACACTTCAGTTTGCAGGGGAGGCAGTACTTCATCGGGTAAACCTCCACCCATTTTTTTCATCAACGCTAGCCAATGATTTTGTTTGAAAATCACTTGTCCTTCGGCTGATAAATGCTGCAAACTACAGCCGCCACAAATTTCGAAATGTGCGCATTTGGGTGTGACTCGATAGGGGGAAGCTTGAATCAACTCTTGAAGAACAGCTTCATCATAGTCTTTTTTTTTCTTCACATAACGAAAGCGCACGATTTCACCAGGTAGTGCACCCTCTACAAATACAATTTTACCATCAATACGGGCAATGCCTCGTGCATCGTGCGATAAATCCTCAATTAGAACTTCTTCTGATACATCAACAACACTCATGATTTTACCTCAAATGGACTGGACCAAGGTATCAACATCTTGACTAGGTAACTCAACAAACTGTCCTCTATTGAGCCACCTTGGCAATTCAATTGGACCATATTTGACACGAATTAAACGACTCACTTCAACGCCCTGAGATTGCCATAGCCGTCTAACCATACGATGTCTTCCTTCGCTCAAAGTCACTCGAAACCAGGCATTGGCATTATCACCGCCTTGAGGTAAAATTTTATCAAACTTACCCATACCATCTTCAAGTTCTACACCTTTACGTAACAACTGTAGCATTTCATCGCTGACCATACCAAAGACGCGAACAGCATACTCGCGTTCATATTCAAATTTAGGATGCATCAAGCGATGCGCTAAATCACCATTATTGGTAAATACCAATAAACCACCGGTATTGATATCTAGACGACCGACTTGAATCCATCGGCCCTGATTTAATTTTGGTAATTTATCAAAAACAGTTCTTGGATGAAAAGGATCGTGACGACTTGAAATTTCCCCTAATGGTTTGTTGTATAACAAAATTCGAGTTTTGGAAATCAAACGCATCGGGTTATTAATGGCACGACCTCGTAAACTAATTTTATCATCAGGACTAACCAGATCACCAAGCTTTGCTGTCTTGCCATTAATTTGCAGCAAACCTTCTTCTATCCATCGCTCAATTTCACGTCTTGAGCCATGACCTGCCTGACTTAATACTTTATGTAAACGCTCTGCACTCATGCTTCTTCAACCTGTACTTCGGGTAATTCATCTAGACTAGATAAATTAAAATAATTTAAAAATGTTTCTGTGGTGGCATAAAGGGCTGGTTTTCCTGGAGAATCACGATGCCCTACTACCTTAATCCATTCACGCTCCAAAAATTTTTTTAAGATTTGTGGAGACACAGCAACGCCTCGCTTTTGCTCTATATCGCCTCGAGTCACTGGTTGATCATAGGCAATAATCGCCAGTATTTCTAACATCGCCTGTGAATATTTTTGCGGCTTCTCCTCAAAGAGTTGTCCAATCCATGGCGCATACTCTGCTCTTGTCTGCATACAATAACCACTTGGCAATAACTTTAACTCAATGGCGGCATTGGCATATTTATCCAAGAGCAGACTAAAATTTTGCTCAAATTGAGATTCTTGATAATCAGGATGGCTTGAAACAACTGCCTTTATTCGCGCCAAAGAAAGTGGCTCACCTGCTGCAAATAATAAATTTTCCATGAGTTCAACCATCGCTTTACTCATTTTATCACACCAAACGGCTTAACCATAATGTTTCATTCCAAGCGGCTTGTTTCATCTCAATATGCTTATTTTTTAACAGCTCCAAACTGGCCTGAAAAGTTAAAGCCAGTTCAACTTTTCCAGCATTATGCGCTAAAACTTCCACAAATTTTTTTTCTTCACCTGCTGCCAATACATCCATAATAAGCGCCATTTTCTGAGATAAGCTTATCATAGGTCGCTCAACTTCATGTACTTTATGTAATTTTTTTTGCTTAGACAGGGCCTGATAGCTTTGATTTAAATCCCTAAGGCTTAAATCAGGAAGTATCGATACTGGCATTTCACCAATCACACAAATGTTGATAGGCCAAACATCCCGATACCAACGTTTCAAAGTATCCAAAAATATAGCTATCTTTTGAATATCAGCAAAATCAACCAGCTGTTTTATCAAAAAGGCGCGCGGATCAAGCTCTTCTTCCCCCGCTGCTTCGGCATTTACTTTGGGCAACAATATTTCAGATTTGATCTGCATCAAGCGCACTGCCATCAGCAAATAATCAGGCGCAACTTCAAAACGATGGGCAACCATAATTTGAATATATTGCAAATATTGAGCGGCAATAAGCGCCATTGGGATATCTAAGATATCAATATCTTGTTCACGAATAAGGTGCCAAAGTAAATCCAAAGGCCCTTTAAAACTGTTGGAATCAATCAATAATGGTGGTGTTGGAACGTAAAGATTTGCTGGCAACTCAAAGTTAATATCCACATGATGAGCAAATTCTGCGGCCAAGGTATCTGTCATTAGTATTCAATGCCCATGACTTCTTTAACTTCACTCAAGGTTTTTTGTGCTTGCTCGCGCGCAATCTCAGCTCCTGTGGTCACAATGTGTTTGACCCCTGAGCGGTCAGCTTCTAAATCGCGAATGTTAGCCGCAATAGGTGCTAATTCTTTTTGTATTGCATCAATTAATGGTCGTTTACAATCCACACATCCAATACTCGCCTGACGACAACCCTGGTTAATCCAGGCTTTCAGATCTTCTGTAGCATATGCTTGATGCATTTGCCAAACAGGACATTTATCAGGATCACCTGGATCGGTTCTTTTCACACGCGCAGGATCGGTAGGCATGGTCAAAATTTTCTTTTCAACGTCTTTAGGTGTATCTCTTAAATCAATCGTATTGCGATAGGATTTTGACATTTTTTGTCCATCAAGTCCTGTGACCTTCGACTGAGGTGTCAACAGTGCTTTGGGTTCTGCTAGAATAATTTTACCTGCCCCTTCAAGGTAACCTAAAAGACGTTCTTTATCACCTAAAGCAAGACTTGCCTGAGAAGTGACCAAAGCCTGTGCTGTTTGTAAGGCATCATGATGTCCATCTTGTTGAAATGATTGACGCAAATTAAGGTATAAACTCGTGTTTTTCTTACCTAGTTTCTTTAAAGCAGCATCCACCAGCTCAGTAAAATGACGCTCTTTACCGTATAAATGGTTAAACCTTCTTGCAACTTCCCGTACCAATTCAATATGAGCAACTTGGTCCTCACCCACTGGCACCAAATCTGCACGATACAGCAACACATCAGCACTTTGCAGCAAAGGATAGCCTAAAAAACCATAAGTGGATAAATCTTTTTCATGCAACTTTTCTTGTTGATCTTTATAAGTAGGCACCCTTTCTAACCACGATAAAGGCGTAATCATCGATAACAATAAATGAAGCTCAGCATGCTCTGGTACCCAGGATTGAATAAACACATGTGACAAGCTTGGATTCACACCACAAGCAAGCCAATCAATAATGAGTTCCCAGACATAAGATTGGGTAAATTCAGGTGAATCATAATGCGTGGTTAAACCATGCCAGTCAGCGACAAAAAAGAAACATTCGTATTGATGTTGCAAATCTAACCAGTTACGAATCACCCCATGATAGTGTCCAAGATGAAGTCTTCCTGTAGCCCTCATGCCGGATACAACACGTTTATTTTGAGAAAAAGACATAAACCCCTCTAAATAACAAACAAATTTATAATTACAATGACTTAAATGGTCGACTATCACCCTTTCCTTCACGAATGATTTTCGGAACATCTTCTGTTAAGTCGACAACTGTTGTGAAATTTTGTTCACAATGCCCAATATCAAGAATTAAATCGACCTGTTTTCCTAATAAATCTTTAATCGCCTGCGGTTCGGTCATTGGCACATCTAATCCAGGTAAGCTTAGACTAGTACTCATCAACGGGGCCTCAAGCAATTCGAGTAAAGCCCATGTAACCGTATGCTCAGGAACCCTAAAACCAATGGTCTTGCGCTTTGGGTGATACATCATTTTTGGCAATGTTGCTGATGCATTTAAAATAAAGGTATAGGCTCCAGGTGTAAACGCTTTTAGTAAACGGTAAATGGGTGTTGGCACACTCGCATAATCCCCTAAACCACCTAAATCTCTTGCGACTAAACTTAAGTAATGGTCTGGGTTTAATTGCCGAATTCGTCTAATCCTTTCAATGGCTTGTTTTTGCCCTAATCCACAACCTAAAGCATAGCCCGAATCTGTCGGATAAACGATCACACCACCGTTTTGAATAATATTAACCGCCTGACGCAATGCCCTTGCCTGAGGGTTGTCAGGATGAACCACAAACCAATGCTGCATAAAATCTCTTTCCTTAGAAAAAATAAAGCACTAATTCAGTGATTCTACACTGATGATGGCGATGAATCTACAATACTTTCCAAATCCATTCAATCTCTGCCTCAAATGAAGATTGACCACCGAGCGTTGGTCGAAAAGATTGAGCGCGATGAAAATCTGAACCACTTGAATATATAAAATTAAAGGGCTTGGCAAGATTAAGTAAACGATGACTGTCTTTAGCAGTTTGATAAGCTGAAATCAGTTCAATGCCATCACCCCCTTGTTGTTTAAAATCTCGAAAAAGTCCCTTCAATTGAGCGGTAGTTAATTGATAATGCAAGGGATGAGCTAAAATTGCATAACCGCCTGCAGCGTGAATGACATCAACGGTTTCTTCAATGCTCCCCCATTGACTAGGAACATATGCTTTTGCATGCCTTCCCAAGTAATCACGAAAAGCGGCTTTGTAATCTTTCACGCCACAAACATCGACCAAGTATTTTGCAAAATGGGTTCGAGATAAATGATAATGCCCGGCCACTTCAATCACTGCTTTAAAATTTTCTTTAAATCCCATGGCAGTGAGCCCCCGAGATATCAACAAGGCTCTGGCAAAACGTCGCTGAAATTGAAGGCCAAGGTAACGCTGCAAGACCGAAGAATTGGGATCGATACCTAAACCTAACACATGAATTTCTTGTTTTTGCCAACTAACACTGCATTCCACCCCTGGTATAAGGCGTATATTATGGGGTTCTAATGCTTTTAAAAAAGGAAGATAACCTTCAATGCTATCATGATCGGTCAAAGCGACCATATCTAGCCCCTGATCAATGGCTATCAATGCTAACGCTTCTGGCGATAAATCGCCGTCTGAATAGACACTATGCATATGAAAATCAAATTTCATCAAGATTCTGCGGGAAACCCTGGCGCTGTTGCCGGGGAGGAGAAGCTTACAGCTTTGTAGCGAACCTTATCCCATCCTCTGTTATGCTACGAGTCGTGATTTAATCATGAATAATGCCATAACAAGCATACTTTTACCAATATTCATACGACAAGATTAATGAAAAACGCACCAATTTGCGAAAAAAAAAATATCTGTTATATTCATATAGAAGGTTATAAAGTTCTTATAAAGCACTTACATCAAAAGGAAACAAATCATGAATAAAGTATTGATTTCACTAATTGCTGTTTTTGGTTTTATGATGCAATCATCTGTTTATGCTGAAGAAGTTCCGCCAACTAGCGAAGCGGTTACCGTATCAACTGATGGAACAACACCATCATCAACTGATGAAACAACACCACCATCAACTGATGGAACAACACCATCATCAACTGATGAAACAACACCATCATCAACTGATGAAACAACACCATCATCAACTGATGAAACATCTAAATAAGCAACGTATCTCTTTAAGTTTCTAAGGATGGGCGCCCCCATCCTTTTTTTTCAAGCAATTTCAAAAACATCTGCTATATTTACCAATGAAGCATTTTTTTATTCAACTAAGGAAATTGTCATGAAAAAGTTAATAATGTCTTTTTTAGCTGTGTTGGCATCTGTTTATGGAATGCTATTTTCACCAATAAGTTATGCTGATGAATCCACACCACCAGAATCAACATCAGCAAACACAAGTCTAACTGATGATAAGGATTCTTCTAATGAATCTAATGCTGATTCAGCAAAAATGACAGAGTCTACTAAAAATGGAGGTGATGGTAATACTTCAGGTATGGTATCTCCTGATGAATATAATAGTGATTCAGCAAAAACGGAAGGGTCTCCTAAAGATGTCGATGACAATGAAGAAGAAGATGGTGATGATGATGATGATGACGAAGAAGAAGATGACGAAGAATAATAATCTTGTTCAATTAAGGAGCATTTGCTCCTTTTTTTTATCTTAGAAATAGGATTGATAGGTTTTTACAGAAGTTAAAAACAGATGGCTATGCCAAATAAGCTGAGTTTGCTTGGCTAGCAGGAAAGCCTTCGTTTTTACGCTTACTTAAATAAACATTTGCAAACTTTTCAAAGTAATGCATGACGCCATGACAACCTTTCTTTTTCCAACATTCATTGTTTAAACAAAAATGGGTGGGTTGAGGTTGCGCATGAAACCACCAAATTATTTACATCATCAGAATTGTTTGGCGGATTTTAGCGCTTACGAGGAGAGAAGATTGTCAAATGATGGATTGTCGTTTAAAATAAACTCATACCCTTTATAGATAAAAAACTTTATGTCGTTTGATATCGATATACAACGGATTGACCAGACCGCTCTGCAATTAAATGATACACAGATCATAACCTGGGCTAAATCAGCACTGACCGGCCTTGTTTCTGCAGCAGAATTGACCATTCGTATTGTGGATGAAGCAGACATACAGTCTCTTAATAAACAATACCGCCACAAAGATTATCCAACCAATGTGCTTTCATTCCCAAGTAGCATTCCTAAAGAGCTCAGAGAACAACTAGATACCCATTTTATAGGTGATATCATCATATGTCCAAGTGTTCTGGCTAAAGAAAGTGATGAACAAGCAAAATCCCTAGAGCATCACTGGGCACATATGGTTATTCATGGCGTTCTTCATCTTTTAGGTTATGATCACATCAATGAAGCTGATGAAAAAAAAATGCAAACCTTAGAAATTCAAATTCTTCACCAACTCGGTATTAACAATCCTTATGAATAAATCAACTTTCAAGCACAAGTGCAAGACAAGTTTTCACCACTTTTTTCATCAATTCAAACGGCTTTTAAATTTAGAATTCAAATCTAAAGAAGAACTGATTCATCTGGTTAAAGAGTCATTTCAGCAAGGCATCATCAATCCTGAAACCTATAATATCCTTGAAAACACCATTAACCTCAATCTTCTTCAGGTTAGAGACATCATGATGCCCAAAAGTCAGATGGTGTATATTCAAGAAAATGCTGATTTAGACAGTATTGTTTCACTGGTGACACATTCAGGTCATTCACGCTTTCCGGTGTTATCTGAACATGGTGAAACCATTCTTGGTATTTTACATGCCAAAGATCTCTTGCGTTTACATACAGCAGAATATAAAGATCTAAATCTGCATGACTTGGTCCGAACCGCAAATTTTGTGCCTGAAAGTAAACCACTAGATGTCTTGTTATCTGATTTTAAAAAAAATCGCAATCACATGGCACTTGTGGTTGATGAATATGGACAAATCATAGGCTTTGTTACAATTGAAGATACCATCGAACAGATTATTGGCGATATTGCTGATGAATTTGATGTAGATGAAGAAGATCCGATCAAATTCTTATCTGCCAAGCAACTGGTGATTAGAGGTGATACTGAAATTGATGTTTTTAATCAACGCTTGAATGCTCAGCTACCCGAGGAACAATTTGATACCATTGCCGGTCTTGTGACCATGGCGTTTGGTTATCCCCCAAAACGTGGTGAGGAAATTAAAATTCAAGCTTTTAAATTCAAAATTTTGAGTGCAAGCGCGCGACATATCAAGCTCCTTGAATGTACCGATTTAAGACACATAGAAAAACTTGATAATGAGGATATGAAATTGTGACGCACGCCTTATTGTTGTTAAGCGACAATATCAATAAAACACAAGTTTTAACCAAAGACCTCATTGAGGCTGGTTTTCTAGTGGATGTGATTACAGACTCTGAGCTAAATCAGGCACAAAACCATCATCTGGTGCTCATTGATATTCATCAAGATTTTGAATTTGCCAAAACATGCCTTAAGCAACTCCAATACTTGCCACATTTGTTAATTTTTATTTTAGGACCAGATGCATCACTACATTATTGCTTGGATGCGTTTGAAATAGGGGCTGATGACTATTTAAAAAAACCGTTCTCAAATGCGGAGTGCTTTGTAAGAATCAAAGCCTTGCTTAAAAGAAGTCACTTGGCTCCGAACACCGATAGCCAATTGACATATGGGCCAATACAACTGAATTGTTTGACTCGCTATGCAGCGCTTAATCATGAGCCACTTCATCTAACTAACAGTGAGTTTAATCTTTTAGAACTCTTTTTACGTTATCCCGGACGCGTTTTATCAAAAGAAATGTTGACAGAATATAGTTTAGGTAGAAAATATACTCTTTATGATCGCAGTATTGATGTACATGTGAGTAACCTTAGACATAAAATAAATCAAGATGCTCTTGATGAGGGCATGATAGAGACTGTCAGGGGTTATGGTTATACATTTGTTGCCAAAGGTTAATTATGTTAGATATAAAATTTATACTTGAAAATCCGCAATTGATTAAAGATATTATTTTGCAACGAGGTGTTCTTGCCGATGTTGAAAAGGTCATAGCACTTTATCAACAACGAAAAGAATTTAAAATTCAGCTTGAAGAAAAAAGAGCCGTTGCCAATCAAATTGCTAAGAAAATTCCAACAAGCCCCGCTGAAGATAAACCCAAATTAATTGCTCAAGGCAAAGAAATCAATCAATTTTTAGCTGCAGAAGAGCCTAAATTACGTTTGCTCGATGAAGCATTTCAAGCAGCTTGGATGACTATCCCGAATTTAATCTCAGCAGACACCCCACAAGGTGAATCCGATGCAGATAACATCCCCCTCAAATATGTAGGCGATCCCCTCTATTTTACTTTTAAAAGTAGAGACCATCTCGAACTTGCAGCCCTTCATGATTGGATTGATTTTGACAGTGGCGCAAAAGTGACTGGTTCAAAGTTTTATTTTTTAAAAAATGATGCGGTGTTGCTTGAACAGGCATTAACCATGTATGCCCTTAAAATGGCGCGCTCCTTTGGTTATACCCCTTTAATGACTCCAGATTTAGCAAAAAAATCTATTTTAGAAGGCATTGGCTTTAATCCTAGAGGTGATGAGGCAAATATCTATAATGTAGAGGGCATGGACTTAAGCTTAATTGCAACGGCTGAAATTACTGTAGGCGGCATTCATGCGGATAGTATTTTAGAAGACTGGCAGCTCCCCATTAAATATGTTGCCCATAGCCATTGTTTTAGACGTGAAGCCGGCGCTGGTGGTCGCGAAAGTAAGGGTTTATATCGCGTTCATCAATTTTCAAAAATTGAATTATTTCAAATTACGGCTAATGATCAAAGTGAAGCTGCATTAGCAGATATCCTCAAACTTGAGGAAAGCATTTACCAAGGCTTAGGGATCCCCTACCGAGTGGTTAAAATTTGCGCGGGTGATTTAGGGGCCACTGCTTATAAAAAATATGATATTGAAGCTTGGATGCCAGGTCGTGACAGTGATGAAAAATATGGGGAGGTCACCTCATGTTCAAACTGCACCGATTATCAATCAAGACGTTTAAATATTCGTTACCGAGATGCCGACAATAATAAGTATTTTCCCCACACACTTAATGGAACAGCCATTGCACTTAGTCGTACCATGCTGGCATTAATGGAAAACAATCAAGATGCCGAAGGCAATATCCGTGTGCCAGAAGTCTTAAGGCCTTATATTGGATTTGATATGTTCAATATTAAAAAAACCGTCAGCCCAACATAAACATCCCGCCATATACCTGGTGTAGCAAGCCTAGAAATGGCGGGAAGTATAGGTGCTAAATACCCTTAATCTTTACAAAAAAATGAAATAAAACATCTTAAATACTTGTATAAATTATCTACATGTGTAACAATACCTTCCAATTTGTTGTAATGGGATTATGTTTTTAAGTGAGGTTCTGATGATCAGTCAACTTTCCACCTATACAAACTCTATTTTTTTTTCGCCTGCTAACGATATCCCTCAAATTCCTGCATGGGTTGAACTCATTGAAACAATAAGAAATCTTATCTTCACGGCTACATTTATATTAAATCGCATTAAGGATTTACCTCTTGGTCAATTTTCAAACATATTTGCCGGTATCGCCATGTTGGGTTTTGCCCTAGCTAATAGTTTGCAACTCATCAGCTCTCGCTATTATCACAAAAATGGTGACACCACATTTGGTAATATTTCAACGCTAGCTGCAGTGGTTGGGATTATTGCAAGTGTTGGTATCCTCATCCAACCACAAGCCTGGCTCATTTGGATTTGGTTGTTTGTGCTCAATAACCTATTATGGTATTGCGCTGAATACTATCGTTGTCACGATTACCACACTGATACCTATCCACGATTAAAAAACGAAGCCAATAGCTACCTTAGTCATGTGCAGTGGTTTTTGATTGCAAGTATTTCCTCATCGATATGTTACACTTTATCTGCTTGCCTTGTTCAATATGCAAGTCCTCTTTTTATCCTTGGTTTGAGCATCAATTATCTCGCCACATTCATCGCTTTTATGCAATTAAAACCAAATACAGACAGTAATGTTGTCATATTACAGAGCAATAGTTGATTCCCGTCTAAATAATTATATTTTTGTTGTTGAAGCAACCCAACCCGAAAGTATCGCCAAATGGCTTCTTTCCCACTACCCAAGTACCTTCAAACCAAAAGTAGGCATTGTGTTAGGCTCCGGACTCGGTGACTTCGGCAAACAAATCAAACATGCCGTATCTATCCCCTACGAAAGCATACCTGGATTTCCCAAAACCAGTGTGCAAGGCCATCATGGTGAACTCATTATGGGTTACTGCCAAGAGGTAGCTGTTGTTTGTTTAAAAGGACGGGCACATCTTTATGAAGGTACTAGCCCAGAATATATCAAAACCTATGTCAGAACACTTAAATGCTTAGGCTGCGAGATTTTTCTAGCGACCAATGCCTCTGGTTCACTTGATCCCAATATGCCTCCTGGCACCATCATGATGATTACCGACCATATAAATTTCATGCCACTGAATCCATTAACCGGCCCCAACCAGGATGAATTTGGTCCTCGTTTTCTGCCCGTTGATAACGCCTATGCGCCTGAACTTCAAAGCAAACTGTTAGCTGCAGCAAACATCAATGACATTCCTCTGTTTCAAGGGGTTTATCTTGCAACTCAAGGTCCACAATATGAAACTGCGGCAGAAATACGCGCATTTCGTATTTTAGGCGCTGATGCTGTTGGCATGTCCACAGTACCTGAGGTGTTGATTGCACATCACGCTGGGATGAAAGTTGCAGCCCTTGCCACCATTACCAACTTTGCGACAGGACTTGCCAAAACCGCACATAGCCATGATGAAGTGGTAAAAGTTGCAGAAAAAGCAAGTGAGAATTTAAGTAAAATTGTGAATACATTTTTGAATGAACTCTAATGAATAATCATGATATCTATCAACTGCTTGATTTAACATGTCTCAAAGATGAAGTAACCACTGCTGACATGATAAAACTTGTTGATGAAGGCAAACAAAAACAGGTGGCAGCCCTTTGTGTTTGGCCACAACACTTAAAAGATATTTCGCCAGATTGCCTACTTCAAAAAGCAACTGTTGTGAACTTTCCAAGTGGCATACAAGCACTTAGTCTGGTCTTATCTGATATAGATGCTGTTTTACAGGTATTTCCTCATACTGAAATCGACTACGTTTTTCCATACACTAGCTATTTAAATGGAGAAAAACATCAAGCAATTGCCCATTGCCAAACAGTTGTTGACCATTGTCATCAACAAGGCAGCCGTATTAAAGTGATTATGGAAACTGGCGCTTTTCCAAATGAAACATCTATTTTTAATGCCGCAAGCGATATATTAAATACCGGCTGTGATTTTTTAAAGACCTCTACTGGCAAAATAGCAATAGGAGCAACGCCTCAAGCCGTCGCTGCCATTTGTGATGCCATTAACGATAGTAAATCACATTGCGGCATTAAGGTCTCTGGCGGCATCAAAACGCTAAAACAAGCCAGAGACTATCTACTACTCATCCAAAGTAAATTGAATGTCCCACTAAGTCCTAAATCCATTCGCTTTGGCTGCAGCCAACTTGACGATAGTGATAATGAAAGTACTTATTGAATTGATGCGCTTAAATAAGCCCATCGGCATTTTCTTGTTATGGTATCCAACATTTTGGGCGCTTTGTCTTGGATATGGCAAACATATACCTATCAATTATTTGATTTTATTTAGCCTAGGCACCATTGTGATGCGCTCTGCAGGGTGTGTGATCAATGATATTGCCGATAGAAACTGGGATGGTTTTGTGTGGCGCACCAAGCATCGTCCTCTGGTGAATGGGCGTATATCGCTTGAATGGGCTTGGGGACTATTTATCGTTTTGTTATGCATTGCCTTAATGATCTTGGTGCAACTCCCTAAAAATTGCTTTTACATTGCGATCTGTGCTGCAGGATTAACCTTAGTCTATCCTTTTTGTAAACGATTTTTTAAAACACCACAACTCATTTTAAGCTTGGCCTTCGCCTCAAGCATACCCATGGTCTGTGTAGCCAGTCAAAGCCACTGGAATTTATCTTGGACACTTTTATTATTATTAACCCTCATGTGGGTATTTGCTTATGATACCCAATATGCTTTAGCTGATCTGGAAGATGATAAAAAACTAGGGATTCTCTCAAGCGCCTTATTTTTAGGTAAATACGCTAAAATATGTATTTATATTCTCCAATTTCTGCTACATGGTCTATGGCTTTGGCTGGCTTACCTCAAACATTTTTCAAGCTTATTTTATTATTTTTGGTTTGCTGCATCTTCATGTTGGCTTTACCAGGCTTGGCTTTTAAAACAAAATCAAGCTAGCTTAGCACTACTAGCATTTAAGAATAATCATTATTACGGACTGATCATGAGTATTGCACTAATGCTTGGCCAATCAGCCATTGATTAAATCAAATTTTAAAAAAATTTCAGCACAATCTTTATTCCCAGGCCTTAGAGAAAAATTTCCTCTAAATCTAGATGATTATTTTGATTCATCTGCCACCTAGAACACCTTTTGATGACAAATTTTATATCTGGGTATATGCTTGCAAACCAATCTGGTGGTTGGTAAGTAAACTCTATTTTAAAGAAAATACGCAGGTTGCCATGACCAAAAAAAAGAAAATAACCTAAAGGAAATTGATTGGCGATTGAAAAGCGTTGTTCAAAAAATCGATAAGAATTGGAAGGGATTGTGGTTCTTGCCATAATATAATGTTTCTGATTACGACAAACGGCAACATCTCGAAAGTAAACATCTTGTAGTTCGTTATAGCTTAAATTAAAAAATTCAATACTCACCTCATCACCTAAATACTGAATGCGCTTACTTAATGATTTACTATGAAAAACCATCATCAATTGTTCCCTAATCACCAAAGGACAATATTGATTTCTGCTTTGATGATCGGCTGCATTTAAAATATCATATATCATGTTTGATTCTCGAATAACCGAGACGATTAACCCATAGTTGATAAGCTGAAGCTTTAAAATAACCATTGACATGGTTTTTTAAAACATCAGCATAAAATTTTAAAGGCGGATGATGCGTAAAACCATGCCACTCTATTTTAAGGTTAACAATCTGATAAGGTTTTTTCTGCCAAAGAATGGTTTTATCATCTGTCACACGCCAACCTAAAGCCCAATTCTGATCAAGAGATAATGGATGCAAATAAAGGTTTTTATGCAACATCACACTCATGATACGAAGACTTGCTAAATCAAGTTGCAGTTGGTTTAAGCTAATTCTTGCTTGCCAGTTCAACAGCATCACTTTCATCATCGGCCACACGGCCAAGAATGAAAGTTGCATCAATATCATGCTCAGCATCAATTGCAGACTTATAAAACCTTGTGTTTTAAATCGTGCCACGCCAACCAAATCCTTTTTTTCAGATGCCAATCTTCCTGCCAGATATTGGGATGCGGAAACCGATATATACCCGGATAATCGCAATCTATATCACCATATATTGATACCCACTTTGGCTTAAGACGTTGGATTAATTGCGAAAACTCGTGCGCATCCGCTAAACATGCATAGCTTTCAAATGCAGTTTTATCGCCATTGAGTAATGCCATATAAGTCTCAAGCTCAAGGCTTTTAAAGATTTTAAATAGCAAGGTTCTCGCTGAAGTATCAATATCCTGCAACCGCGGCAAGAACAGTAAAAACTGTTGTTTTGGCTCATATATCCATTGATATCGCGCTCGTTGTGGCTTGACTAACATCACGCACCTTCCAAACCATTGATAGGCTTAATTCTACCCCATTGCTTACAGCTTGGACAGTTCCAGTGCAACAGTTTTCCTGAAAATCCACAATGTGCGCAACGATAGATTGGTTTTTTTTCTAAAAATTTAGTGGTGATGTCATAAAGCATTTGGAGCTGTTGTTTAACTTTTCCTTGAGCTGATTCCAAATGCCAGGCAATTAATTTATTCAAACCTCTAATAGATGGGTGTCTTGCCAGCTGGCTGGAGACAAAATCGATGGCAGATTCAATATTTTTTTGTATTTTTAATTCTTCAGCAATGACAAAGATAGCTGAAGTTCTAGGATGATCTGCAATGATATGATGTAGAAAATCAATACATTCTTCAATTGCCCCAATTTTTTGGTAACATTCTACTATCGGCTCAATAATTTCCTGCATAAATTCAGGATCTTGACTTGGCACCTGTCGTAATGCCCTTATCGCAGAGTGATGACGCCCATGCCTGATTTCAAGTTGCGCAAACATTAGATTAGCACGAACAGATTTTCCATCAGCTTGCTGTGCTTGTCGAATCGCTTGATAGGCTTTTTCATACTGACTTTGACGCATCATCTGATCAGCAATTTCACAATAAAAATGACTGGCCACCGTTGATGTGGATTGTCCCATCACTGAATCAAGATTTTTAATCACCCCTAAAGCCATTTCCCAAGCTTTTTCCTGCTGGTAAATCGTCAATAATCCATGAAGACTATGAATTTCATGCTTGCCACTGATCGCTAAGACTTCTAAAAAAACACGCTCGGCTCTGTCAAATAATCCCGCACTGAGATAATCCTGCCCTAAAGCCAGAAAGGCTTCTTGGCGTTGTTGATTATCAAGCTCCGGACGGGCGATGACGTTTTGATGAATACGAATAGCCCTATCGACTTCACCACGTCGACGAAAGAGGCTACCTAAGGCCAGATGCGTTTCAACCGTATCATTATCAACTTCGAGCAATTTAATGAACAAATCAACAGCCTTATCTGGCTGTTCATTTAAAAGATAATTAAGACCTTGAACATATTCACGCGAAATTTGTAAACCTTGTTGTTGTTTTTTTTTGGATTTTTGCTGATGCCCAAGCCACCAGCCAGACATTGCAGCAAAAGGCAATAACATTGGCCAAAAATTCACAATCACGCCAATCTCCTATCTAATGTGAATCCTGTATCGGAATAGTTCTTAAGTTTTTGATTTCTTTCTCGAGCATGGCAACTTGTTGTTTTAATTTTTTAAATTTAAAGCTCAAGGCAACATATTTGCTCGTAAAGACGATTGCACCTAATATCAGACCAAGCCCAAGCGCTACTATCAAAATAAATGCCAATGGCAGTTTCAACACCACCCAATATAAATGTAAAGTGACCATATCAGCATTTAAAGAAGCAAAGGCTAAAGTTACAATGATTAAAAGTAGATAAAAAAATAAGATAACAATACGCATCATCTGCCGCTATAGTAATTACAATAACACTATTCTGACTTGAGCTGCTAAAACATGCAATTTATTTTTATCATATTTATTGTTTTTAGGGCCTGCTAGCACCCCACAATAATAACATCTGCATCTAACTGATGCGCTTATTGAAAGTTTTTTAGCTTAAAAATCTTCTCATGGAGATAATAGCACCTTTGTCTGTTTCTTTTTGGGGATGAGATCTATGAAAATCAGCTCGAATCCCATTTAGTGCTATACGCAGCAGCCCCTAAAGTATAGAAGAGCTAACTGGTGAATCAAATATGCTTTTGAGCACCTTTTTTGTATTCATATTAATAATCATGAATTGATACTTTAACAAGTTTTTCAAGGCTTAGGGGGGGTTATAGATGGATGCGCATCAACTGTTACCGGTGATGCTGTATTTCTTGGAGGAGAAGGATCTATTGATGATGCCATAACGGCTGCATCTAACTGGTGCTCTAGTAGAGGTTTCTCTAGCTTAAAAACTGTTTCAGTAAGCTCTTTTTTTAAAGCCTTAATTTCATGCTGAAATCTTTCAGAAAAAACACCTTGTTCAAGCAATTGAGAAGCATTTTGCTCAGTGTCCTCATCACCAAATTCTGAATCAAAGGCTTTCGCACGTAACTCATTTATTTTTGCAATTAATATTTGGGTGTTAGTGACAATTTCTTCATTTTTAATGACATCTTCTAAACTTAAATTTGACGATAAACTTTTATCAACTTGTGGAAAATAGACCAAACCTTGTTGTTTGCTATATTTTTCGATAGGATTATGGCAGCAGATTAAAAAGCACTTATTTTTTACAGGATCTAAGTAAAATCCATAACTTGCAAACGCGCCATCTTTATTTTTATATACAAAGTTAAGCCTAAGTTCATAACAAAATTTCCCCAATTCCTCAGGTGGTTTTGCAAGCCTATAGGTAGCATCCATCATCCCTTGAAAATAAGGGATACCGTTTTGAACCGCTTGCTCCCATCTGGAAAAATATTCTCTTGCGTCGTCATTCATCGTTGCTGAAGGATAAAAGGATGTACGCGGTTTATCAACTTCCAATATACTCGCATTTGCGAATTTAGGATCTAGAATCATGGAAGGCGTATCCCATAGACGATGATTGACAGCATCAAGCGTTGGATTCCAAAGATGATTTAATTGTAACGAATCTTCCACAAGATCTCGTTCAACATCCACACTAAATTTTTTTTTCTCAACTTCATCAAATTGTCCTGCATCTTTGGGTACGACATCTGTTGGGAGTTTACTACAAAGATCTTGTATACGCCTTAATATTATAGGACTCTTGATGGTTCTCTTCACAAAGGCATCAATATACGCTTTGCTGTTGTAATTTTCATGAGTTAAATCGAATGTACCATACATTACCGCTGATATTTTATGAAAAGGATCATGGCATACCACTCCACATAGTGATCCAGAATCACCTTTCATAAATAATGATAGTGTTGACATCTTGCCAAAATCATCTACATAAACAAATTCTATCAATGGTCTAATATTATCATTAAGTGCCTCACTGTTAGGAAGAGCATTTAAAACAAGTGCTGGTAATTTACCATCAATCATGCATTCTAATTTAGAACCTGGATAATCTAGCCACGCTTGCTTATATTTCTCCTTATTTAATTCTGGGGCACATTGTAAACTATCGCAGGCGTTTTCAACATCTTCCAACAAACTTATCCTTGTTAAAGTAGGCGCTATTTGATTAATGGATTCAACATCCAATTTGAATAGTTCTCGGAACACTTCTTCTAGATTATACATTGCACTTTCCTGATCTAATAATAGTCATATTATAGCATAATTATTCTGAAGTGTAAAGGTGTGTTTTTAGTCATGCCCAAGATTTTCATACGAGTCTCTGTGGCTGTCGAAATATTCTGAGAAGTTTAGGTCAATATTGTTGCCGTGGTCGTGTTCGTAGACCCAAGTTAAAATGTGCTCAAACAGTTCTGGGCCGAGTAGTTGATATACTAAGTCATCATATGATTTGTGTACGGGGCCGTAGTAGTTGACTTCATTGTCAGGGTCTAAGAGTTTAAATGCCTTAGTAAGTTCTTGGTCTACTAGTTGTACTTGCTTGACTGTTTCAGCATATTGTTTAGCAACTTCAAATTTGGTTAATGCCATAGTAAATCCTCTAGTGGGTCAGGGGTTGTGTATTGGGCTGCTTGTTGAAAGGTAAGATTATAGTAGAGCATATGTCGGCTAATGTCTAGTAGCCACCAGCGACTGTTAGGCATATT
>RGPR01000160.1 GCA_010030245.1 Gammaproteobacteria bacterium | reverse complement strand
GTCGGCCTAGATAGAAAAATCGCTTTTAGTTTATTTGACTCTCAAATTAAATCAAGACATCTTGATTTATACGCCAAGGTTTTAAAAGAAATAGGTTTGGGTTTTTATACCATAGGTAGTAGTGGTCATGAGGGAAATGCAGTTTTAGCTTATGTATTTCGAAAAACTGACATGGCTTTTTTACACTATCGCTCTGGAGCTTTTTATATCGAAAGAGCTAAAAAAGATTCCAGAATTGATGGTATTGAAGATATTTTACTTTCATTGATGACCAAGTCTTGTGAACCTATTTCAGCAGGTCGACATAAGGTCATTGGCAGCGTGCCTTTGTGTATATCGCCACAAACTTCTACAATAGCATCACATTTGCCAAAGTCTGTTGGTATGGCTTTTTCTTTGCATAGAGCGAAGGAATTACAATTACCTACTCATATCCCCAGCGACTCTGTTATTTTATGCTCCTTTGGAGATGCATCTGTTAATCATGCCAGCGCCCAAACAAGTTTTAACCTAGCGAGTTATTTGACCTATCAAGGTTACCCTTTGCCAATTGTTTTTATATGCGAAGATAATGGTTTTGGTATTTCTGTACCAACCCCAAAAGATTGGATAAGACAGTCTTTTAGTCATAGAACGGGCATCCATTATTTAGCATGTGATGGATTAAATCTGGCCGATATTTTTGAAAAAGCACTATTGGCTGAACAAATTAGTCGGATACAAAAAAAACCAGTATTCTTGCATATTAGAACCGTTCGTCTAATGGGTCATGCTGGTGCTGATATTGAAACTACTTATAGAACCACAGAAGAAATTGCTAAAACGGAAAGCGATGACCCAATATTACACACTGCGCGTATACTCGTTGAACAAGCAGGATTTGAGCCCAAAGTGCTTGTCGAATATTACCAAAAAATTGGTGATGATATTTTAACAATGGCTGCTAAATTGTGTGATAAGCCCTTGCAAGAAACTAAAGAACAAGTTATGTCATCTCTTTTTCCAAGAACCAATCGACCCGCCAAACCTTTGGTTTTAGATTCAGAGCGTCAATTTGTATTAGGTGATGCTTATGCGCAATTGCAACAAAAACGTATCATGAGTTCCTTGATTAACTTAGGACTAAGTGATTTGATGCTGCAATACCCAGAAATGGTATTGATGGGCGAAGATGTTGGAAAAAAAGGCGGCGTTTATAATGTCACTAATGAATTACAAAAACGATTTGGAATGCGGCGGGTATTTGACTCTCTTTTAGATGAAACAACTATATTGGGTACTGCGATAGGGATGGCACAAAATGGATTTATTCCTGTTCCAGAAATTCAATTTTTAGCGTATGTACATAATGCAGAAGATCAAATCCGAGGTGAGGCTGCCACTTTATCTTTTTTCTCAGATGGTCAATATCAAAATCCAATGGTCATACGTATTGCTAGTTTGGCTTATCAAAAAGGTTTTGGAGGGCATTTTCATAACGATAATTCAATTGCTGTTTTTAGAGATATTCCGGGATTAACAGTCGCTTGTCCGTCTAACGGTGAAGATGCTGTTAAAATATTGAGAACATTAGTGGAGATGGCTTACCAATCTGGGAAAATTTCTATTTTACTAGAACCCATTGCTCTTTACGGTACTAAAGATTTACATAAAGCAGGTGATGGCTTATGGATGTGTCAGTATCCCTCTTTAGAGCAAAGCATACCATTTGGTGAGGTAGCTAGTGTCGGGCAAGGTGATATTCATGTGATTAGCTATGG
Organism: Gammaproteobacteria bacterium; assembly: GCA_010030245.1. Classification (GTDB taxonomy): domain Bacteria; phylum Pseudomonadota; class Gammaproteobacteria; order Legionellales; family Legionellaceae; genus UBA2653. The sequence goes on along the minus strand of RGPR01000160.1, from coordinate 1,480 downwards.
AAATGGCTATTATTTATCGAGACAAGCTCAGGCAATATTGGAAAAAAAATATCATATCGCCATTAAAGTCATAGACTTAAGATGGTTAGTTCCCTTACCTATAGAATCTTTACTTAAGGCATTAGCTGGTGCTAAAAGTACTTTAATTGTAGATGAATGCCGTCGTTCTGGTTCAGTTTCAGAAGGGTTATTGAGCTTATTGGTAGAGCATTCAGTAAAGATTAACAGGTGAAGACAGCTTTATTCCCTTGGGGCACGCCATGCAATTGATGTTACCCTCCAAACAAAAAATAATTGATACTGTTTTGCAGTTATCGCATTAAGAAGCGTTTTGTTGTTTAATTTCAGTTGGGGTAAAACCAATTCCCTCGAGTTCATCTTGTGAATAGTGGTAGTGATTAACGAATACCGTGATGATTTTTGGCATAAAGCCTTGTTGTTTAAATCCCATATCATCTAAGTCATTGACGGATAAATTTTCCTCAACAATAAGATTGGCTGCATTATTGATGATGTACTGATCTTTTAAACCCAAATTTTGAAGCTCAGAAACAGTTGGAATTGGAGTACGTGATGAAATCAGCTCTTTAAATCCGCCTATGATTTCTTTCTCTGAATAGCCTTGGTTTAGTAATTGTTTAAAGGTTTTACAGTAGTGGACCCCAAAAATGAGACAATGATAAAATATAGACCATAGTACTTGGGGTAAAAAAAATGGCCAAAAAAACATTCAGTGCAGAATTTAAAGCAAAAGTTGCAATAGAAGCATTAAAAGGTCACAAGACAATCAATGAATTAGCAACAGAATTTGAAGTACACACAAAACAGATTCATAGCTGGAAAAAGCAGCTTCTAGATGGAAGCAAGGAGTTGTTTAATGGCAAAAAAGAAAAGGATATTGAGTCTATAAATCAGGAAAGAGAACGCCTTTATACACAGGTTGGCAAGTTGGCCGTTGAGCTTGATTGGCTAAAAAAAAAGACTGGTCATTTAAGTTGAGTGTAAAGGAGAAAAAAGCAATGATAGATGCAGCTCATCCTGATATAAGTATTGCGCGTCAATGCGAGTTAATACAGCTTTCACGGGCCAGTTATTATCGTTCTGTTGATTACGGACCGGTCGTTGAGACAGCAGAGAATCTAGAGTTAATGCGATTAATTGACGAAGAGTATACCAGGCACCCATTTTATGGTAGCAGGCAGCTCCGCAATTATTTGCGTCGACAAGGGAATGCTATTAATCGCAAACGAGTCCAGCGGTTAATGAGGCTGATGGGCATCATGTCTGTTGCTCCAAAACCAAATACAAGTAAGAAAGGAAAGGCTCATAAAAGTTACCCATATTTACTACGCGACTTAGTAATTGATCGACCAAACCAGGTTTGGTGCACTGATATCACGTATATACGAATTAAGGGCGGCTTTGTTTATTTGGTTGCTGTTATGGATTGGTATAGCCGCAAGGTATTGTCATGGGAGGT
>RGPR01000159.1 GCA_010030245.1 Gammaproteobacteria bacterium | reverse complement strand
GGTTCGATTGAAAGTATTTTAAATTTTTGTTTTAATTCTCCTTTCGATGAAATTTTAGCCTTTAAAACTTTTGAAACTAATGCAGTGTAAAATTTTCTTGCAAACTGTTTGTTTAAATTGCATTCAAAATCATTGATCAATTCATTGTTTTTTTGATTTTGAAAGTTTTGATTAAGAATGGTTTTGTAAATCCCAGAACAAAGGTTTTTATATTTGATAAATAGTTCGGGGTTATTATTACCTGTAGAAATAAACATTATCAAATCCCTGCATAATAATTTTGTTTTATGGCAGGAGTTCCCAAAGATTTCTAAATCTTGATACCAAATTTTAGTTGATTCAGATATGTTACCTTCTTGAATTGCCGGAAGGTTGGCATAATCGGGTCTAAGTAAACCTAATCCTTTTATAAGAAAAAAACCAAGTTCCTTGATAAAAGCCCATTCAGAAGCCTTCACAGTTCCGCCCGTAGCAATTGCTTGACGAATGGTGAACATGAGGTCGGAATATAAGAGGCAACGCAGTAGGTGTGGTTTTTGAAATTTTTCAAACAAACAATAGGAATCAATTCTATGTTGGGGGAAAAGCTCTTTGTTTAGATTACAATCTGCAACAAACTTTTTATCTAATTCAATAATCGAATCTTTAAAAATATTTAGCAGAGTTGTCATCGAAATTTAAATTCCAAAGAAAAAATATATATTTGCAACCATTGGCAGAAATAAATTTAAAAAAGACCCGAGAAATTAAAACCGGGGTATATTTAATTAAATACATTATCCAGTCAATCGGTCAATGGCACTTAAAACTAACAAATAACCCAAAGTCAGGTGCACCTATTTAGGCTTTAAAATCCCTGCTTTTTATTGTGAACTCAATGATAATCGTGCAGGGCCAATTATTACCTATAAAATATGAACTTTGGTATTATTGATGCTTGTCAAAACATGGTTTTTCAGGAAAACCGTGAGAGTCGCAATTCCAGCATTAAAATAGGTGTTATGTTCAGTTTTACCCAAGTCTGTTATTTGAGTACTAATTTTTGTGTATGCAGCTATTAGGCTATTCGGGATCATCGCTGAGAACGCAACGGCCCTAAAGCAAATTGTACCTAGGCGTTAATAATTCAATCATAATCGAATATACGCATTTTATTTTAACTACCCAAGTTACAAAACCATATTATTTCAATTTGCATATACCGGCATGACCGGTTGAAAAATGGATTAATAAAAATGAACTTACATGATCATCAAACGTACCAAATTGTAAGTAATGGGCAATAAAAATTAAATAAATGTAAGAATAGTAAAAATACTGGTTTTTTTATAAGCTTTGCCCAAGGGAAAAGCAACAAAGCCAACTCTTGCAAAAAGTAAAAATGTTTCCTCTCCCATTCCCTCATCGTCAACTTTTAATTTAGACATCACAACTGAAGGGATTCGCTTGGGTAATCAAATTGCGGGAACCAGTCTTACCCAAAACCCCTTAAAAGGCAAAGTTATTGCTGCAATTCTCCATAGGCCAGGCAAAGACGATGAGTTGGCCCAACTATTAAAAGTTCAAACTTGGCACAGGGAACTTGCAGACTTTGGCCTCGTTACTTTTGTTTCGGGTACCAACTCTTCAACTGAACCAAATCTTTTAAAAGATTGGAACACATCCAGCCTTACCCTGCCTTTATTCGGCAAGGCATCATTCAACTTCAAGGTGTCGGAATCTTTTATCCCTCCCCATGCAATCCTGTTTGATCATGAAGGCAATGCTGTTTACCGAGGCGATGCCACTTCCATTGAAAAAGCACTCCGCTATTTAGTTGGTCAGGCATTAGTGGAAAAACTAGGCAAGGATTCTTACACCAAGCTATTGCAACCCTTGGTGGATTCCCTAGGCACGGGAACCCCACCCAGCCAGGTGCTTGTAAAAGCGTTGGCCTTGGCATCCAATCCTTCAAAGGAAGTTGCTGAAGAATCTAAACTTCTGGTAGATACTCTTTGTGAAGGTGCGACTGTTGCTTTGGAAGATGCCAACAGCCTTGTTGAAACTGATGCTCTGCAGGCGTATTTGCACCTCGAAAGAATCATTCTTAATTACAAAAACACTGCGATTGCTAATAAAGCCAGGGCTATATTGCCCAAGGTAGATAAGAACAAGAAAGTGATACATAGAAAAGCAGGCTCGCATTAAACTTGAAGTAATTAAAAAATTAGATTCTGTTTTAAATGGGAAGCCAGGATCGATCAATCCCGAGACTGCTTCTTTTAAAACTGCAAATTCTGCATTATTGACGCAGCTTGGTGAAGCCCTTAGGCAGATTGAAAAAGCTTATCCAGATGTACCTGCGACCATGGAAGCTAGGCTTTTAGGGAAACGCTGGTTCAACACAAACTCTGATTGATCCAAAAAGAAGCAGCTTCTTGATTGTTTTTAAAGTGGTTATAGTTATTTACGAAGGGTATCGATAAATTCTTCGGTGCTAACGCCTGCTTGTTTCAAGATTCCACTAAGTGTTCCCGTTTTAATTTCACGATGATTTGGAACCACGCAACCCGTTGGCCCCCGCCTTAAAATAATATGGCTACCTTTTTGGCGAAGTAGAATAAAACCAAGCCGTTCAAGTGTTCGAACTACTTCTGTCCCAGAAACCAAAGGTAATTTAGGCATTCACGGGTATATCAAAAGTGGTGATGATTGCTTGACTGCTAAAAGTGATTGGAAATTCTTCAAGATAAAGCAAAGTAGCCTCTCTTAAATTTGCCAAAGCCTCTTCCAAGGATTCGCCTTGAGTGGTTGTGCCGGTTTCGGGGTTCGAGGCAGTAAAACCACCTTCGGGCGCTGGAACAATTACTGCAGTTAGTATCATTAGCTTACCCTTAAAATCTTAAGTTTATCCATTATTTAAAGCATAGCAGCTTATTTTAATTTTACAACAAGCGGAACTACAGGCCTCGAGGTTGAAGATGGTGTAAATATTAGAAACGGTCCAAAAAGAAACAGCTTCTTGATTGCCCCTGCATTAGGATCAATTAAACTGTTGCTATCTCCCTACTTGGCCATTTAGGAATAGTGCAATGCTAAATCACGAATATTTCCCTACGGTCTTTATGCTTTCCATCACCCTAACAGGAAGCTTGCAAGCTGCGGATTTCTCGCTCTACCTAAGGCAGCAAAATGATAAAAATCAACCGCTTCAACGCACCACCGAAAAGCAATCATGGAAAGTTGAGGAAACCGCTTTCATCGTTTGTGATGTTTGGGATTATCACCACAGCATTAATGCTGTCCGCAGGTTGGAAGAA
>RGPR01000158.1 GCA_010030245.1 Gammaproteobacteria bacterium | reverse complement strand
GCAGTAGGTATTGATATTGAATTCATGAAGAAAAAAGATTATCAGGGTTTTTCCAAATATTTTTGGGGAGTAGACTTGATTACTAGGTATCCCCAATACGCTCAACGCCTCGCATTTTTCCAAGCTTGGACACAAACAGAAGCCTGGGTGAAGTACCACGGGGAAACCATTTTCAATCATTTAGACTTCACACCGACAAAATTACTTTCTCGTGATTCTTTAGCACTTAGCAGCTGCCAAATGGTCTCTTTTATGCCTTGTGTCAATGCAGTTGCAAGCCTTTGCTATGATCAGCGTATTGAAACAATTACACTTAAACAACTCGATTGGCACGCATATGATCACGATTAAGGATAAGAAACTTGAACTGTTAATGGCGCTTCAAGCCAACCCATTGCCAACAGCAGACTGGTTACTTGAAAAATTTCAAATTGACCTAGAGACCCTTTCACATTGGATGAAAACCCTTGATGATTTAAATATAATAATTGACAACTATCAATGGCAAAGTACTTTCGAACCAATTGATTTAGACGCTTTACAACAGATAATCAGTTGGGAATACCTCGATATAGATTACAAAATGACTATCCCATCGACTCATCTTTATCTTAAACATCTTAAAAAACCCGCAAATAATACCATCTTGTGTCTTGCAGAGCATCAAACTCACGGCATTGGCCAGCGCCATAAAGCTTGGGCCTCACCTTTTGGCAATAATCTTTATTTCTCTTTAAACATCATGACCAAGCGCCGTCCGCAAGACCTTTCTGGCTTAAGCCTTTGCCTTGCCCTATCAGTCGTTAAAGCGCTGAATATTCCCACACTCAAAATTAAATGGCCTAATGATATCTTTGCTGAAGACCAAAAACTAGCTGGCATCCTCATTGACTTGGGACAATATCAACACGACGGTATGCCACTTATCATCAGTATTGGTCTTAATGTAAATCAAATGCAAAATTTTGGACTTGAAAATCAATGGACATCTTTGCAAAAGATAATGAATAAAATGCAAAATAGAACCCTTATTTTGGCTCAAATATTGCATCAATTAAAATTAGACATGGTGGAATTTGAAGTAAAAGGTTTTCATGCTTTTTGGCAAGAATGGCAAAAATTTGACGTACTATATGATCAAGAAGTCATGGTTACTCAAGCTGATAAAATCATCTATGGCAGAGCATTGGGCGTAGATGAAATGGGACGGATGTTGCTAGAGGTGGAATCTAAAATCATACATTTGAATTTTGGTGAAGCAAGTGTCAAGCCCCAACGATAATAATTTAGATAAATACTTGCTTAACTGTTCTTGAAAACGCCACCTCTTCAGGGCGAGGAGGCGGTCAAGGGTTCGCTAGCATCTTGGGTATGTCTAACGATACAATCTTTACCTGGAAGATAGCTAGCTTGAGTTTGAAGCCCATAAAGATTTCCCATGTATCTAATAAAGTTATCATAACTTAACAGATAAATTTTTCTTCTCGAACCCACTTTTGACTCGTCTGCAGGGTCAATAAATAACACAAAAAATTTATTTGATTCGTCTTTTTTCATTCCTGTCACAACTATTGAATGAGAAGGCACAGCTGTTCCTTCTGGAATTTCAATTCTTGTATTGGGCTTCCATGCAAAAAGTGTATGCTCACATAATGGGGCTTTCATAGAAAATAACGAAGCTGGTGGATAATGCTCATTCCCATAATAGCCTCTAACAGATATTGGGCCAAATTGTCGCATCTCATCCATCAGCGATTGCGGGCCATCTTTGATGGTCCAATTTGAAATGCCTAACTGCGGGTAATGCTTTAATCTTGCAAAAGTAATTGCTGAAGATGAAACAATGAGTCTGATGTTGTCAGGCAAACTTTGATAAGCTTGTGGTTTAAATTGTAATTCAGATAGAAATTTTTGCGTGAATTCATTGAGGTCAAAGGCTAGAACAGACAATAGTTCTTCATTTAAGGTGATCATAGAAAGATTATGACTATTAAGAATATGGTCGCTTAATTTATCTGAACTTACACCTTTTCCAGTAAACTTGAGTAAAAAAGATGCCATATCGCTTTGTGAAATATCGCTGTATTCAGCGATGGGTTGTCTATATTTTTTAAGCAGCATACAGGTCATCGTACGCAGTTCACGATCTTTTTGATTTAGCAAAGCTGTATGCTTTTTTCTGTGTTCTGAAAATAGTTGCTCAATGTGCCTTAATCCTTGATCTGATTCAGGATGTTTACCTATTCGCGGTCTAAAGAAATTAAAGGCATAATAAGTGCAGGTTTCATTTTTTTGCCCAGGCGCATCGATACGAGTTCTTGAATCAAGCACACCGACTCCAGGAAAAGGTTCTGCAGGATTACAAGCATTTCCCACCTTTTTTACCCAGACTTCATCTATGCCATATCTGCCTGATAATCAATCTTTTTTGGTGAATATATGTCCACTTACTGCTTATCTGGGAGGATATTTGGGTCCTCCTGAGAAACTCATGGATGCAAATGTATACCTCAAATTAGCCTTCCAAGCAGGAATTCGTTCCTTCATCCTTCCTATAAGTACCTATGTAAATCCTTCGAAAACCCCCCCTGATTGGCCCATGTCAAAAGAACCTGCCTTAGTATGTCGCGACAACTCAGATATAATAATAAGCGATAATGGCCTTTCAATCGAACGATTTATTCAAGCTCTCGTATCAAATAAATCAATAGCTGGCGCAGGACTAAATTCAGATCCAATTATTATCTATCTTGAAGACCATGTATCAGATGTAGATAAGACTTATATTAATTATGTGCATTTCATGAAAAAAATAGTGGCCGCATTAAAGCCACTTGATCCATATCGATTGACAACGTTTGGTTCATATGGATCCTGTGTAGGAGGAACAGCTAAACAGCAGAATATGTTACTTACCCAGATTCCATTATCAGCAATGAATAATAAAATACTTATTTTTACAAACTTTGATACTGCCCAAGATGATTCAAATAGCCTTGCATCCTATGCAAATTTCATTTATTCACCTACCGACAATACTCTTCCCGTTAGATCGATTATGTTAGAGGATATTGCTGGAACGACTGTAAATTATGTATCAAATGCCCGTATTAACTGGTATATCGCACATAGCAAATCGCCTTTACTTGCACCAAGTATCGCAGCAGTGGAAGGAGCATTAAAAAATGGTATACAGTGTATCCCTATTCCTTTCTTATCTACCCCGATGAGTACGGTAAGTGATATATGGGCTCTTTGGAAAAATGCATCTTCTAGGCTAAAGGATGAGAAGGCAAGATA
>RGPR01000157.1 GCA_010030245.1 Gammaproteobacteria bacterium | reverse complement strand
CGGTCTACGGCCTGTAGTTTTCTTTGCCTACGCTTAACTCGCTACGTTACCATAGCAAGCCCAAGGCTAAGTACGAAATACGCTCGGTCACGTTTTTCCGGCAGCACTTTCAGCTGCTAGCGGAGGTGCACTTTCGTGGCGCACCGGAATATCAGTTAAAGATGCCAAAAAAGCTATTAGTGACTATAAAAAGGCTACAAATGATACGATTAGTCTCATTGATTTAATGGTTTGTTATGTGGAATATGGGACAGATTTTTTGTGCGAATTTGGGGATATGTACGAGCAGTATTACTGTAGCTTAGAATCTGTTTTCAGTAACGCCCTAAAACTCATGCAACCCTTTGAATATCAAGAGGTTATTAGCTTTGAGCAAAGACTCCATGTTGTTGTAAAAAAATCAGAACATATGGGATGGGGATATTATGATGCTATATCGGATATGTTGAATGAAGCTTATCCAAAGCCGTAGATGTCAACTCTCAGCTTATGTGGCAAGAGTGCAAAACCTCTACTAACCGTTCCCAGTATCCTATATCACACCCATCTTCTAGCGCCCAAACCCATACAAGTACCGCCTGCACAAAACACCAATTAAGGATTCTCTGTGAGGGCAATTCAAGGAGCTCAGCAAAGCGAGTGATACGATTATGGATAATAGTTGGCGCATCAGCATGGGTTAGTAATTCTGGCATTGGATTTCGGATAAAAGCAGCCACTTCATATGCTGATTCGCCAATAACCCCTTTAGGATCGATCACCAACCAATTTTCACCATTTTGCAAAATGTTATCGTGGTGCAGATCACCGTGAAGCAAAACATCTAGCGCAGCCGTTTTTAAAAGCTGATCTCGGAGCTGTCTTGCTTTTTGTAGATAGTGATTTGGAATATTCCAGTCCTTATCCAAAGCCTTAAGCCAATCTTTGATGTGGGGGAAATTGTGACCTTCAGGAATACTTGCTTGATGAAGCTTTTTCATGACCCCACAGACAATTTCGATAGATTCCTGTTCTTTATCTGGAAAATAGCTTTTCAGCGATGCGCCAGGCACGGATCTCTCCAAAAGTAACACGCCCTCATCTTCGGCCAATACCTTCACGGCACCATATCCCGCAAAGCACTTGAGCGCAAAAGCTTCTTGCTTCAAGTTTGCATTATCAAGTCCCAGTTTTAAAATGATAGGATTATCGCCGCGGAATCCTGATAGCACATAGTTGTAAGTAAGATTGGTGACTTCTTTTAAATCACGTAAATCCAGCCTTGAAGCTATTGCCGTAACAAGCTCAGGCAGTTCATCTAGCCAGGCTTTGCCTTTTTCTCCGTAAATATTGAGGCTATTGGATTGAAAGCCGTTCATAGACTCTCCTTCACAATAACATCATAAGGCTCTGCCAGCTTATATTTTCTGGCTTTGTTAGAGGCGTCTACTATTTCTAAAAAGCCACCTTCAACCCACTTTTTGCAAAGCGCAGCATTCGTTCTAGGTTGGAAGCCAAATAGATCGCCTATTTGCTTGGCTGTAACAACATCATATCCTTTAAATAATTCCAAGGCTTTGCGTTGTTTCGGATCTAAGGTGCGCAAGATTTGCGAATGATCTTTTTCACCGCTCTGGTTGCTTGCAATCATCTGGGCTACAACTTTTTCAAATGCAAAAGCCATACCTTCGGTAAAATATTCCACCCAAGGGGTTATTTCGCTTTCTGCTCTTCCAAAGTAATAATTGTGAGATGGGCCAATGCTGATGGCGCGATAATACCCGAGTAAGTTTTTAGCATAATACTCCTCAAGAGAATACAAGCCTTTTAAATCATACCCACCAAGGTGCAAGATTAGCGTCGTCAATAACCTGCTCGTTCGCCCATTACCGTCATAATAGGGGTGAATTGTTGCAAACTGGTAATGCGCAATGCCAGCAACAATAGGGCATGGTAATTCTTCATTTTCTTTAATCCATGACACCAAATTGCGCATAAGACCGGATACATCTTTGGCTTCCGGAGGCATATAAACAATCGTTCCTGTGCCGCTGTCTTTGATAACGTTTTGGCCATCTCGGTAAGGTGTTGGTTTAATACGTGTTCTTCCATCGCTCATAACCAAAGCATGTAAGGTTTGAATAGTTTTTTCGGTCACTGGATGGTTTTGTGAGGCATATTGTTCAAGCTGAGCTAGGGCGGCATAATAGCCTTTTACTTCATGTTCATCACGCTCTCTACCGGGGAAATGTCCTTTAAGCTGAATGACTTCTTTGATCTCCTCAGGTTTGAGCTGATTACCTTCTATCATCGTCGAATAATGCGTAGTATATAGCTTTGCCGTCTCACGCAGCGAGGCGAGAACTGTAGGATTAACAGGCAGTAAGGTGACCTTTTCCTTCGCAGCCTCAATTCTCATCAGGCTTTTGGCAATGCTAGGGGTTATACTATACATGGGTTTAAAGTTTGTCGGCATGATGTAAGCTCAATATCAGTTTCTCTTGCATTATTTATTATGCCGATAAATAGCGCATAAGTCAAGTATAACATGCCGATAAAAAGTAACGGAATGATTTGTCACGTCCGTAAAGTTACATATAGCGTAATTTTAGGGACACGTTACATGCGCTTAAAATCACGAAAATAGAGATTTTATGGACACGTTAATCTTATCCAGAGAATCCAAAATCATTGATTTGACACTCTCTCAGTACGCCTCTATAATCGCTTCAGAGAGCGAAAACATGACTATACCACCCCAGTTTGGAGTTGGTTAGGTTACGGTAAACCAATCTCCGCCAGATTTTTTAAAGAGAACTTTTCTCACGTCTTTTTGTGCTAGTGTTAGCGCCTCTAAAATCCCCAGTATTTTTGAGTTTTTTAGCATTTTTGTTTAGCGTTAGACCCGTACCTCACTTTCTCCAATTTCGCCATTTTAGCCTCTCCATCTCCGATACAAATGGCCAAACGAAGTAAAGAACACCATCGATTAAAAATAAGTCAGCGTTACGCGCAAGGTATGAGTAAAACGCATATCAACCTCTATATAAAAGATGGCACAAATGGTGTCGAAGTTCATCGAAATGCTGTCATCAAGGTATTTTATCCATGGATTTGGAAGCAATCACGCGAATAAAACTCGTGGATGATAATAAGGAGAAACATCATGAAAACATATATGAATCCAAATGGAACCCGTCACTTTAAATGCTCGAAGGTGGTCTACGCCTTAATCTGCGTGGTTCTTACTATGCATCGGCGGCTCACCTTCACCCGCTACTGACTGCGTAACATTAAGGTGCGGGCAGTATGTGGACATGGGAGTGACAACTATGCTGACACAGGG
>RGPR01000156.1 GCA_010030245.1 Gammaproteobacteria bacterium | reverse complement strand
TCTTTGTGATCCGACAGCAAAACAAATACCAAGATTTTGACAAACTTCTGCTATAGTCTCATTGATGTATTTTGCTCTGCCTGAGCCACCGGTCATAGAGCTTACAAGAAATGGATTATTAAGTGAATAGCCCAAAAATGGACAACTCATATCAATTTCATCAAAATTTAATTCTGGCAAGGCCACATGTTCAAAAATGATAGCCTCTAATCCTGTCGTTTTTCTGGAACGAACATCGCTTTTCAAAATGGCGTTGATATGATCATTCTTACGGTGTTCAATCTCAGACGTCATTTGTGTTACCCCTAACGCGGCAATTCCATTTCATTCGCTCAATAATCACCATATGTGGAACGGTCAGTGCCGCCAGTCCCAGAAAAACTATTTGAATAATCTTCTGGTCGATAGACTGATCCTTTAAAAGAAACCAACTTATCAAGCAGGCGAAAAATACAGCAGCCATCGGAAGAGCAACCATTTTAACATGATAGGCTACGGTAAATTGTTTTGTTATTTGAACGGACATAAAAATATGTCGAATACTGTGCATGAAACAAAAATATAGCGTAAAAGAAACCAATGGCGGAACAAAAAGTGCTAATAGGGCAACCGCAAAAATCTCAATTGCCACATTATAATTAGATTTGAACTGATAAATTGCAGCGCAAAGTAAAAGAACAAACCACAGTATCGAAACTGATATGATCGGATGAATAATCACCTCGGCGACATGAGGTCCACTGAGCAATCCGAACAATCTAACCATATCTTCAGAATAGTAGATCGAGGGTACAAAAATAATCCCGCCACCATAAAGTAGCCTAGAAATAAAAGAAACATCAGTTGGAAGATCGGTTGAAAAATGAAAAACAGAGATCATGAGAAATCCAATAAGAAAAATAAAAGGAAAATAAAATGCTATAACAACTATTGTTACAGCCAAGAAGCAATATTGTAACAAAAATGAAGTCCAATCCAAATAATTTTTTATACTGAAAGATTTTTCGGCCAAAATAACATCTAAAGCACCGTGAGGAACTCCTAAAAGCAAAATCATGATAGAGGAAACAATGATTTGTGTTTGATCACTCACCGTATCAAAATGTGACCAACCGAAAATAACGCAGATTGATAAAATAGCAAAAATCACCCCCTGAATTTTCAAGAGTCTAGTCATGTACGTGAACCTTTGACAAAGCCTATCATTCCTTTCAAAAGCATCTGCAAAAAAGGTTGGGCTGGCAAGGCAAAAATAACAGATAAACAATCGCTAAATTTTCCATGATCGCTCAGGAACCTTATTACTTTATCAGGTCCAACATTTTTGAATATTTTATAAAACATCATGGCACCAAGATGTGGTGAATCTCGCAGCACTTTTAAGAACAAATCATCCATCATTCGAATTGGCCAAGGATCTTGGACATGACCAATTGGTCCTAATCCATTTCTAATGCTGACCGAACAGGATTCAGCCCATCTTTGAATACGCTGGAAGGCATAACCCGTACTGGGGCGAAGGCTGCCTGCCATTAGGCTTACCTTGAAATAGGAACTCGATGCCATAATATTTGCACTAATCCCTCCCATCGGTAAGGCACCATATTCAGACCGACTTACAACATATGGTCGCCCGTTCGTTATCCGATTTACAAGACTATATTGACGGTCGTTGAGATCATCAGCGGTCAATATTTCCGGTCCGAAAACTGTTGTTTCAAGCAAGGCTTCGGTCTCGGAAAAAGGCAGAATATATGAAAACGCTACACCATCATCGGATTTTTGAAGAAAGTTCATCAACAAAAAGCCGAGTTTCAATAATAATTTCTTGACCATAAAACGACTGCCATAAAATAGGTTTAATATCTTCAAAAGAGTCCGGCCGGGTATCAATAACCACCGAGCCTGAAAAAGATCCACGATCCGTTTCAATCAACCATTCACCTTGAGACGTTTTGGCGATATTGTTGATTGCGTGGCCAAGATGCAATTCAATCTTGTCAGATTGCTTTATTGTTTTGAGCGCAAAGTCATAGACATCACATGATCGGATCATTTGATACGGAGTTTCTGTGCAGTCCACAATTACTTCCGCATCATTAGACGAGACCTTGAATGCTTTCCATTCAAACGCCGCTAAATGCGTTAAGTGAGAATCATCAAGTTTCCAAAAGCACCAAGTTCGATCATTTTGGTAAGCATCGCGTTTTTCGATTATGATCAATTTCTGGTAAGGAAAGTGCCCATCAGCCAACCTCACGGCCAAGCTAAGCCCAGCACATCCACCTCCCAAAATGAGTAATATATTAGGTGTCATACATCACCTGTATCAAGAGAATGTACAAAAGGGAGATCCGTCAAGTGGGCGTGGAGACCGGAATCATGAACACTCCGATATCCCCAAAAATAGCCTCGAAATGGCAAAGAAATCATTATAGATATTGTCATGATTACCTTCGTTCGAAGAAGTACAATCGTCCGTAGCGACCAAACATCAAAACCGTTTTTCTTTATTTTAAGTCCAATCCTACGATAAACACGACCTGCAATAAAAATAGCTATTCTAGCCCCAAGCGGCAGGAATGGCAGTCCGTTATTGCCGCTCTCATAATACTTCTCTGCAAGAACAAGCAAATGCTCAACTGACATAGCAATTTTTAATTTAATATCCTCGGTTGGATCAACAAGCAAAGAAGGCTCTGTTGCCCCAATTAAATCTGCTGGTATGTATCGACGGTCCAAAGTTGCATCTTCCCGAACATCACGAGCAATATTAGTTAGTTGCATGGCAATGCCTAGGTCAATAGCATAATAAAATGCATTCGTATTCTTTACGTCCAAAACCGCACTCATCATTAGACCAACGGTTCCAGCAACTCTGTAACAATATCGTATTAACTGTGCATCGTTGTCGATGCGAACGATATCCAGGTCACTTAAAACACCCGTAATGAGTTCCAAAGGCAGGACGAGATCTATGCCGCATTCTTGAAAGAGTGCGAGAGCATCCTGAACGCGTGAATCATTTGATGAATTGGCTTTCAAATCACGCACAATGATAGCCAATTGTTCACGAGCAAAATTTGCACTTGATGCTTCGTCGGCGATGTCGTCAATGAGACGGCAAAAGCCATAAAGTCGGGTTGCTCGAACCGCATATTTCTTGATTAAGAAAAATCTGGCCCAGTAAAAACTTTTACCCTTAGATACCAATAATTGATCTGATTTTTGATAATCATCTTGGCTAAATTTGTTCATGATTGGCTAATTTTACACCCTTTTTTATTCTGAAACTTATATTATATAACTAGAAGAAATTGTAATTTTAATATCAGCAGCACAAATACGATATATAATTTTAGTAAATGCTATCCGATATTTAAATGTAA
>RGPR01000155.1 GCA_010030245.1 Gammaproteobacteria bacterium | reverse complement strand
CAAAAAATTATTTTTTTTTAAATTCTGTATGCTATTTTGGCAAAAACCCCTCATAACAGCGGAATCACGTCTATATTTTTAATGCAAGTTTAGTCGCTTGCAAAATAGCTGCACGCGCATCAAGTTCAGCAGCTTCACTTGCGCCTCCAATTAAATGAACAGGTTTGCCTTGAGACAACAGTTTATCATATAAACCTTTCTCTGACTCTTGTCCAGCACAAATGATGATGTCATCTACCGCCAATGTCTTTACTTTATCATCTTGGCGATAATGGAGTCCGGCATCATCAATTTGTAGATACGCTAAATTACTTAATACCTTAACGCCATGTTTTTTGAGTTCTAAACGATGGATCCATGAGGTGGTTTTACCTAAATGTGGTCCTATTTTCCCCGCTTTACGCTGTAGCAAATAAATCTCTCGCTCATGAGCTGGCAACACCGCCTGTGTCAAACCCCCTGGGGTTAATACCGTTAAATCTATGCCCCATGTTTGATAAAAATCACTTGGTGATGCCGATAAGCGTGTTGCCAAATCGACCCCTATCCCTCCTGCACCAATAATGGCAATTTTCGAACCTAAAAGAGAAGGATTAGCAAAGGCTTGAAGATAATTCTTAACCTTGGGATGATTAATTCCTGGAATATGAATTTCACGAGGCTTAATACCTGTTGCAAAGACTATCTCATCAAAAGCCAAGAGCTCTGCCAAATCTGGCTCATGGTTAAGGTGAATATCAACCTCATATTTTTGTAACATTGTGGTAAAATAATCAATCGTATATTGATACTCTTCTTTGCCCGGTACCAATTTGGCAATATTAAACTGCCCTCCTAAGGCGGCTGACTTTTCAAATAGGCTAATCTGATGCCCTCTTTTTGCGGCCTCAGTTGCAAAGGCTAGCCCTGCAGGTCCGGCGCCAACTACTGCTATACGTTGGATTTTTTTGCTTGCAATGGGCTTGAATTCTTGCTCATGGCATGCCGCTGGATTAACCAAACATGATGCCACTTGTTTTTTAAAAACCTGATCAAGACAGGCCTGGTTACACGCTATGCACACATTGATTTCTTGGCGACGCCCTTCTGATGCTTTTTGCACCCATTCAGGATCAGCTAAAAAAGGACGAGCCATGGCGACCATATCTGCATACCCCTCAGCAATTAGCATTTCTGCTTGCTCTGGGCGATTAATTCGATTGGCAGTAACAACCGGAATGCTGAGTTCGCCTCGCATATGTTGTGTAAGTTGCGTAAATGCTTGCGGCGGGACCATTGAAGCGATTGTTGGCACCCTAGACTCGTGCCAACCTATACCAGTATTAATGAGGTTAACACCTTCCTTCGCTAAAGCTTTGGCCAAAAATGTAATTTCATCCCAGGTGCTCCCTTGGGGCACCAGATCAAGCATCGATAGGCGAAACATCAAGATAAATTCGGCGCCAACTGCATCACGAATCCCTTTGATGATTTCAAGGGGAAATCGAATTCGCGCTTGATAAGAACCGCCCCAAGCATCCGTTCGATGATTACTATGTTGGGCAATAAATTGGTTAATCAGATAGCCCTCACTACCCATGATTTCAACACCATCATAACCTGCAGATTTGGCAAGTTTGGCACATTGAACAAAATCTTTAATAGATGAACGTATACCTCTTTGACTTAGACGCCAAGGATAAAAGGGATTGATTGGCGCTTTAATCGCACTAGGTGCTACTGCAAAAGGATGGTAGGCGTAGCGGCCTGCATGTAAAATTTGCAACAATATTTTACTCTGATATTGATGCACGGTATCTGTAATTAGCTGATGTTTTCTAACTTGGGAAGCTTTGTTTAGGGTTGAAGACAAGGGCATCAAAGCGCCTCGCCAATTAGGGGAAAATCCACCGGTGACCATTAAGCCCACGCCTGCTTTGGCACGATGCTCATAAAAATGAGCTAGGCGCTCAAAAGATTTATCTTCTTCGAGCCCGGTATGCATTGAACCCATCATGACCCGATTTTGAATTTGCGTAAAACCCAAATCAAGTGGTGTAAAGAGATGCGGATAATAGATATTAGCCTGTTGGCGTAATGACATGTTCACATCCTTGTGAATAATATTTATTCTCTAAAAATAATCGCAGAACGCTCAGGACCTGTTGACAAATAGTGCACTGGCACGCCTAAGATCTCTTCTAAACGAAGAATATAGCGTCTTGCATTCTCAGGCAAGTCATCCCAATGTTGAAGATTCATGGTATTGGACTGCCAGCCAGGGACTGTCTCGTACACAGGCTCCAGACAAGCATAATCCTCAATCACTGCAGGAATTGATTGAATGAGTTCCCCTGTCTGCTGATGACGATAAGCCACTGCAATTTTAATCACATCAAACTCATCCATGACATCAAGCTTGGTAATACACAAAGAATTAATGCTATTTAAGGTAATTGCACGTTTAACCAATACTGCATCAAACCACCCACAGCGACGAGGACGACCAGTTACTGAACCAAACTCATGACCGCGAGCAGCTAATGTTTGCCCTACTTCATCAAACAATTCACTTGGAAATGGTCCGCTGCCCACTCGTGTGGTATAAGCCTTGGCAACACCAAGGACTGTCTTCAGATTCAACGGTCCAAAGCCTGCACCATTGGTCACACTGCCCACACATGTATTCGATGAGGTCACAAAAGGATAGGTACCATGATCAATATCAAGATGAATCCCTTGGGCGCCTTCGAATAAAATAGCGTGATTATTCAGGCGATGTTGCTCGAGTAATTCCGTGACATCAGCAAGCATTGGTTTAAGTTTTGCAGTCCACTCAGGAATGGCATCCAATACAGCTTGCATCGACACAGGTTCAGCGCCATATAGCTTAGTCAACAAGAAATTATGATAATCATAAATTTCTGTTAATTTTTGAATAAAGCTAGCAGGATGAAATAAATCAGCCAACTTTAGCGCACGTCGCGCCACTTTATCTTCATAAGCAGGCCCAATTCCGCGTCCCGTAGTGCCTATCTTATTTTCGCCTTTACTCAATTCACGCGCTTTATCAACTTCTGCATAAATCGGTAGTAATAAGGTACAACGATCACTGATCCTTAATTGTTTTTCAACAGGGATGCCAATTGCTAATAACTCGTTAATTTCAGCCATCAAGGCATCAGGCGACAAGACCACACCATTGCCAATATAACAATCCACATCAGGATGTAAAATACCAGAAGGCAACAGTCTTAACACCAATTTTTTACCATGGTGGTACAGGGTATGGCCGGCATTATGACCGCCTTGAAACCGCACAACAACCTTTGCTTTCGCTACGAGGGTATCAATGATTTTACCCTTTCCTTCGTCGCCCCACTGAGCGCCAATTAATACCAAATGATTCGTCATATAAAACCTACTTCTTTAAAACAAAATT
>RGPR01000154.1 GCA_010030245.1 Gammaproteobacteria bacterium | reverse complement strand
GCAAAAAAAAGGCTTTTTGGCAAATGACTTACTTGGAAAAATGTTGAAATAAGTAGCAAGTGATTTTGTTGAAATAGTTGACTTCATGTTATAATTTGATGTTTTTTTTATCACGGTGTTATAAAATTATTTTTTTGGAGATACCGAGAAATTTTTTAACACACAGTGAATTAGAAAATGTTCGAGTCTTTTTGTCCTTAACCTGTTATAAGTTCTCTAAATGGGTCATAAACATTGAGCTGTATTTATCTATCGAGTGTCATGACATCCCGCACGCTAAACAACGTTAATCGAATTAATTCGAGACAAGAATAGCAAATATTACTCTAATCAGCTAGATGCTGAAATATTTCGCGGGAATATGGGAATCAAGGCCTTATAGCCTTGTAACGGTGTCTTTAATCTAATAATTTAAGATGTGAGTTAACATCAATAACTTATTTGCGAATCTGACTTAATCTGGGGCCAAGTCTATGGTCTTCATTAAGTTGTTCACCAAACTTAGCTAAATGCTTTGTATAACTTTTAACAAACAACTCTTGAACTATTTCAATTCTTAATCCTGGGATAGGTTTTTTTTCAAACTCAGCTTTTATTACTGCCCACACTTCAGGTCCATTCGGTAATCTATCTGTCGTCATTTTATTGATGTTTTGAAATAATACTGCAAAATAATTTATTGGTGGATGATATCCCAGTTTTTGAAGTGCAGAACGAACTTCCTGTTCCCATGCATGACGATTAGCCAATAGCGCCTGAGTAATATGTATTGGATATGTTTTTAGTTCTCTTAACGCGTACATATGTGCATAAATAGAGTGAACTAAATTTCCAGGTGGCATCAATGTGCCCCTGCCATCCAAAAAATAGTTCTTTTTTAATCCGTCGCTACAGGTATAAGTAATTAAATCTTCTGGTTTTGGACTTGTATCCACAAAAGTAACTTTATCGCGATGAACGCCAACCGCACTCTTATCTAAAACAAGCCCTGTAGCTGAATAAAAATGATTTTCATGGATTTGAAATTTCAATTCCTTATCTGTTTTTAGATCGATTCCAGCAACTAAAACCATTCCGTTAGGTTCTAAGGTATAGATAAAATGTGGATCATCAATTTTAAATATGGCTCTACAAGTAGGATCCTTCAAAGCTTCTTGTCTCGTAATTTCACCCGGTGGAAGAAAATTAATGATTTGAGCACCTGATGCCTTTAAATCTCGCAAAGCCCATTTTAAATTCTGACCAGAACCTAATACACCAATTAAACCTACATTTTTAATTTCTGATGGTGATAAAGAGTAGAGTGCACCAAAACATGACATAGGAACATTGTTTCCAAAAAATGGATGACGGAGATTTTTTATGCTACTGATGAGATGAAAATCATTATCATAGGAAAGTGTTTCCTGACCATTATTAGTCATTAATACCAAGCCTGATTTTGTTTGGATTAGATTTGTCATGGGAGTGCAGATGCATTTAATACCCGCTTTAGGTAGTTCTAATTCTTTTAAATGAGTTAAAAAATCTTTCATTTGTCCGAAAGAGACTTGGGACTCTAGCATCATTTGTGGAAATAGTTTTAGGAAAATTGCTATTAAGCCTGGAGGTAAGTATTTCACGGGTTGTCCCCAAGACAAATGAAGCCATTCTGGTTTAACATTGGATAACCAATTGGACTGTGTAACTAATGTTACTTGTTTTTTACCAAAAATATTCTTTTGACCCATCTCGACAGTAGCGCTCAATGCGCCTATACCTCCTGCAATGATTAAATTACTCGCAGCGGAGTAGTTTCGTCTCTGAGGCTCAGTAACTCTATTTAAAGAGCCAAGTGGCCCTAGCAATCCAGTTGGTAATTGACCTTTTATAAATACATTAAAAAGTGATTTTCGGGCCATGGTTGAACCCTAATAAAAAAACCTATAGTGATATTATAGCAAATTATTTATCAATTAGATCTAAATATAATCAGATATTTTTTTGTTCTTTTTCTGTGCTGCAGTCGCAGATGTAAACAAGGCGTCTCGTTCTTTTGGCAAAATAAGTAATAAAGAGAATCGTTTCGGGATCAGTGCTCACGAATGGGCGATTTACTATCCCTTATAAAGATCAATAAAATTATCTTCGAAATAATCGTATTTTTTTGATTTATCTGATCAAAAAATAAAAGTTTGATTTATCGATTTTTTGCAATATTGGGGTTATAATCCGATAACTTAGTGTATCGAAATAGATAGAGAACATGAGTCGACAATTTTTAGATTTTGAGCAGCCCATTGAAGAGTTAAAACAAAAAATTGAAGCATTACGTATGGTTAGTGATGGTCATGAAGTCAATCTTGTTGAAGAAATTGAAAAACTTGAGCAAAAAGCAGAAGGCTTAATGAAGTCTGTTTTTGCACATCTCGATGATTGGCAAGTGACGCAAATGGCAAGACATCCATTACGCCCGCTTACTTCTGATTATATCGAACATATTTTTACTGATTTCCAAGAATTGCATGGCGATAGGGCTTGCTCTGCTGCACCTGCTATTATTGGGGGCATGGCGCGATTTAATGGTGAGCCTGTCATGGTTATTGGGCATCAAAAGGGCAAGAAAACAGCTGAAAAAGTTTACCGTAATTTTGGTATGGCTAAGCCTGAAGAGTATCGTAAAGCACTTCGACTCATGAAGTTGGCTGAAAAATTTAAATTGCCGGTGATTACTTTTATCGACACACCTGGCGCTTATCCGGGGATTGATGCTGAAGAGCGCAATCAATCTGAGGCAATTGCGAGAAACCTTTATGAGATGTCGATGCTTGCGACCCCTATTATTTGCATTGTTACAGGTGAGGCAGGTTCAGGTGGCGCACTTGCTATTGGTGTTGGGGATTATATTGCCATGCTTCAGTATTCTATATATTCCGTTATATCCCCAGAAGGTTGTGCGTCTATTTTGTGGAAAGATGCAGCACGAGCTTCAGAAGCTGCTGCCGCAATGGGGGTTAGTGCTGAAAAAGTTCTATCACATCAATTGGTTGATACCATACTTCCTGAACCCTTAGGTGGTGCTCATCGCAATATCGCAAAAATAGCGAATGATATCTCTTCGATGCTTGAGAAGGAATTACGTCGCTTGAGTTCATTATCCATTCATGAGCTCTTGAAACAACGTTATCAGAAATGGATGGCAATGGGTGCCTATCCACAAAAGTAAATCATGAGCTTGCATCTGCCGCCAAGTCTATACCAAAAACTCTTAACTTATCCAAGCATTTGGATAGGCTTAAGTGGCGGGCTGGATTCAGTGGTATTAATGCAACTCATATCAAGCTACCCTGAACTTAAATCTCGTCTTCATGTGATCCATGTCCATCATGGAATCAGTCCTTCTGCAGATGCCTGGGCTTTATTTTGTCAAGAGCTTTGTCAAGATAAAGACATGCCATTTGTGCTTGAAAAAGTAAAATTATCCTCAAGCCAAAATTTAGA
>RGPR01000153.1 GCA_010030245.1 Gammaproteobacteria bacterium | reverse complement strand
AGGAGAAATATATGAACAAGAATATTAAATTAGCAGTGGCTGGTGCTGTTTTAGCACTTTCAGCAACAGCAGCTAATGCTGGCATCGTAATTCCTGCTGGCGATTGGACATTAGACATTGGCGGCGTTGTAAACAATTTCTATACAAACACAAGACATACTGGTAGTGCAACGATTGTTGGTGGTTATCAGGCTTATGTTGGTGGTGCAAATGATACATCTACTCGATCATCCGCAAATTTGACGACTGGCTTGTTACCAAATTACTTGTCAGTATCTGGTTCAACTCGCCAAAATGATATTGATGTAGCTTTCACTATCTCAATTAACCCTGGATCTTCTACAACTCAAGCTGGTATTCAATCTTCAAGACAAGAAAATCGTCAAGCGTTTTTAACATTTGGTGATAAATCATGGGGTTCTGTAAAGCTTGGTAAAGATTTAGGTATCTTTGCTTCCGATGCTATTCTTAATGATATGACATTATTGGGCGTTGGTAATGGTGCAGGCGCACTAGCAGGTAACACAACTACTATTGGTGGTATTGGTGCTGGTTTTATTTATGCTGATTGGAAATCACAAGTTGCGTACTCAACACCAAACTTCAATGGCTTCCAAGCAACTGTTGGTTTAACTCAAGCATGGAATGTAATTAACAACTCTGGTGTTTCATTAGCTGCTAATACTGGACGTGCTGGTTCACAAACAGCTTATGAAGGTAAAGCTTCATACTCATTCGCTGCGAATGATGTAACTGGTAAAGTTTGGGTATCTGGTATCTCACAAAAAATCGTTGGAACTGTAAATCTAGATGACAATACAGCAACAGCTTTTGACATCGGTGCTAATATTAACTTTGCTGGGTTTGGTTTAACTGGTTACTATTACGATGGTTCAGGTATCGGCACAACTCTCCAATTCATGGATGGTTATAGCTCAACCGGAAAACAACGTGATTCAGATGGTGGTTATGTTCAAGCAACATACGTCCTTCCAACTAAAACTAAACTTGGTGTAGCTTACGGTGAAAGCAACTTAGACCAAGGTTCTGGTGAAAGCCAATCTACATTAGTAAAAACAAATGAAAGATGGACTGTTGGTGCTTATCACCCACTTACAAAGCACTTAAATTTAGTTGCTGAGTATAATCATGGTGAATCAGAAAACCAAGCTGGTGCATCTAACAAGAATAGAACTGTTTCTTTAGGCGGTATCTTATTCTTCTAAGATTTATTTCTTAGTAGCTTTAGAATAAAAAAGGCATTCTTCGGAATGCCTTTTTTTATATATAGCCTTTTTAAAAAAAAGCGATTAAATCATAATTTTTTTGGAGCGAAGCATAGGAAATGCCGTTTCTTTTGTACCATCTACTCGATGGCAAAAGAAAACTTGAGCTAAACGAGAACTTTCTAGTGAGTCTCCAAAGAATTCATTTGCAGAATGATGGTGATGACCTTCGTAAAAAATTAAAGTGTTATATGTATTTTGTACTGTGACGATTTCATCAAACATATGATGGTATTTTGTATCTACTGACTGTTTTTTTCTAAAACGCTCGTCATTTTCTTTCAAGCTGTTTTCATAAAGCAAATAATCAAATGATTTTCCCTGCTTGTAGAGAGTTGTCCCTGAATTTTTTTGTGGCTCTGGAGTTAGATAAAGCACTGCTGCAAATGCAGTATTTGTATCATGATGAATGACTCCACGTTCAAAATTCTTAGTCACACTTTGAAAGCATGTCGTAATTTGCCATCGCATTACATCATGGTCAAAATTATGAAATAAGGCAGTCAATTTATGACAACATTTTTGAAAAAGTTCTGGATGAATAATACTTAAATCTTCAGTACGTGAGCCAGGAAATGTATAAGGGAAATCTTTAATTTCAAAACAATGTTTATATGTTTGAGATAAAGCAAATTTTCTTATTTCGTCTGGATTATCATAAAAATTATCAACGACAGTAATAGGATAATAGTTCATTTATTCACCTATAATTTTAACTAAGACTCTTTTTTTACGACGCCCATCAAATTCACCATAAAAAATTTGCTCCCAAGGACCAAAATCAAGCTTGCCTAGGGTTACAGCTACGACGACTTCGCGACCCATAATTTGTCGCTTAATATGTGCATCTGCATTATCTTCACCCGTGTCGTTATGACGATAACTACTCACAGGCTCATGCGGCGCCATCGCCTCTAACCACTCTTTGTAATCATGGTGCAAACCTGATTCATCATCATTAATAAAAACACTGGCTGTGATATGCATAGCGTTGACTAATACAAGACCTTCCTTAATGCCGCTTTCAGCCAAACACTCTCTGATATCAGGTGTAATGTTTGTGAAATGCATTCTCGCTGGCGCGTTAAACCAAAGTTCTTTTCGGTAGCTTTTCATATTAAAAATACCTTTGTAAAAATTTAATCAAAATTAAGCTCAACACGATTTCCTGCAGGATCACGTAAAAAAATTTGGTGTGCCGTCATACCAGGAATAGGTTTTTCTTCGAAAGGAATATTCAGTGTTTTAAGTTTCTTTAAGACTCCTTCGTAATTACCAGCCTTAAAAGCAACATGATCATAGGATGACTTTTGAGGTGATCGACCGTCACCCTCTTTAGGTGTAATAAGATGCACCACATCTTTATCATTTATATAGAGCCAAAATCCGAATCGATCAAATGCCGGCCTAAAGCCTTCGGTTAAGCCCACAACATTGCAATAAAAGTCTCTTAATTGAATCACCAAATCCTTTTCTGCCACAAGCTGAATATGATTGATGGATAAAATCATGTGATTATTTTTTAAGTCGTAGGTTGTGGTGTGCGAAGACGAATATGCAATTCACGCAATTGTTTTTCGTCCACAACATTTGGTGCTTTAGTAAGTAAGCATTGTGCACGTTGTGTTTTGGGGAATGCAATCACATCACGAATGGATTCAGCACCTGCTAATAAAGTGACAAGTCGATCAAGACCAAACGCTAGACCACCATGCGGTGGTGCCCCATATTGAAGCGCATCGAGCAGAAAGCCAAATTTTTCTTTAGCCTCTTCTTTTGAAATTTTTAATGCATCAAACACTTTAGATTGCACTTTTTCTTCATGTATACGAATCGATCCACCACCGACTTCCCATCCGTTAATCACCATGTCATAAGCTTTAGATAAGCATTGGCCTGGGTCTGTGGCCAATAAATCTTCATGACCATCTTTAGGCGCAGTGAATGGATGATGGATAGCCACCCAACGATCGGTTTCTTCATCATGTTCAAACATTGGGAAATCAACCACCCATAAAGGTGCCCAGAGTCTGCCATCTACATGATTTTTTTCATGGCCAATTTTGATACGTAATGCACCCAAGGCCTCATTCACAATTTTTTCTTTATCGGCACCAAAGAAAATAATGTCGCCATTTACGGCACCCGTTTTTTCAATCATCGCTTTTAAGGCATTCACATGAATATTTTTAACAAT
>RGPR01000152.1 GCA_010030245.1 Gammaproteobacteria bacterium | reverse complement strand
CTATCCAGCTGGGGTTTTGATAAAAAATATAACAATTGATGAGAATGGAAAATCCGTTGTGGAATTTAAGGATAAGAATGGAAGAGTCGTATTGAAAAAGGTGCAACTTGCCGGAAATCCGGGCAATGGTTATACTGGCTGGCTTAGCACATTTTATATTTATGATGATCTTGGTCGTTTAAGATTTGTGATTCCACCTAAAGCAACAGATTTGTATTTAGGAGGCACAAATTTGTCGATCTTTGTAAATGAGCTTTGCTTTTTTTATGATTATGACAGTAGAAATAGAATGATCATAAAAAAAGTACCCGGTGCAGCTGAAGTTTCAATGGTTTATGATGCCCGTGATAGATTGATCATGAGTCGTGACGGAAATTTAACTACTGCAGGCAAATGGCTCGTTACTGAATATGATGCTTTGAATCGGCCTAAAAGGACAGGTCTTTTAAATGACAGCCATGATTACGCTTATCATGCTTCACTTGCTGAAAATAGTATCAATTACCCTGCACCCACCCCCGGCAGTGGCTATGAAGTGTTGACCGAGAATTATTACGATGACTACACATGGGTATCAGGTAGCGGAACCAGCTTGTCATCTTCAATTGATCAAACATATTTAACCAACGGAAGCTATTTTATAACTACGTATAATACTGCACCTTATTTTTCTCTGCCACTCTCAGTCAATTATGCAACCAGAGGGCTCAGTACAGGGTCAAAGGTTAAAGTGCTCGGTACTAGCAGCCAGTATCTTTATACCGTGATGTTTTATGATGACAGGAACAGACCCATCCAGGTTCAAAGTATTAATGCATCCGGTGGAAAGGATATTATTACTACCCAGTATGATTTTAGTGGTAAGCCCCTTCGAAATTTACTACAGCACCAAAAAAATGGTAGCAATGTTCAATCACATATGATTTTAACCAAAATGGATTATGATCATGCAGGAAGGCTGCTAACTATAAAGAAATCGGTTAATAGCATTATCGGTACAGCAACGGTAGTGGTTCCGGAAAAAACTATAGTACAAAACAGTTACGATGAGTTGGGCCAGTTAAAAACAAAAAAAATTGGAAACAAACCAGGTTCTACTTCCGAACTTGAAACCCTTAACTACGATTATAATATCCGGGGATGGATGCTCGGGATGAACCGCGATTTTGTAAAAGATGTTAATAATACGAACTATTTTGGCTTCGACTTGGGTTATGATAAACCAGCAAGTTTGATCAGCGGAACCACCTATACAAATCCTCAGTATAATGGAAATATTGAGGGCACTATCTGGAAAAGTAAGGGAGATAATGAAAAACGGAAATATGATTTCACTTACGATAACGTAAATCGGTTAACTGGTGCAAATTTTTCAGAAAATCTTCCGGGCGATGTTACACCCAATGTAAATTTTAATGTGGAAAATTTAACCTACGATGCAAATGGCAATATCTTAACCATGTGGCAAAAAGGATTAAAACTGAATACCAGTACTTATATAGATAAACTACTGTATAACTATACACCAAATAGCAACAAGCTGCTCAACGTAATAGATGAAGAAAATGAAGCAGCTACAAAGTTAGGAGACTTTAGGGCTTCTACACTTTATCAGCTAGCTGTTCCGGTAAAAAATAGTACAACTGTTGATTATACCTATGATGTAAACGGGAATATGGTTATTGATAAAAATAAGGATATATTTTCCGCTTCATCTAATGGCATTGTATACAATCATTTGAATTTACCCCAATCAATTAATGTAACCGCAAAAGGCACTATCGTTTATACATATGATGCTGCCGGAAACAAATTAAGGAAGCTCACCACCGACAATACCGTTTCACCGGCAAAAATTACCAGCACTGATTATATTAATGGCTTTGTATACGAAAATGATGTTTTGCAGTTTATTCCGCATGAAGAAGGTCGTATACGTTTTATACCGGCTGTTGGTACCGGACAGCCATCATTTGCATTCGATTATTTTGTTAAAGACCACCTGGGCAATGTTCGAATGATGTTAACGGAAGAGCAGCAACAGGATATCTACCCTGCGGCAACACTGGAACCAAGTTTGGTCAATACCGAGGGTAATTATTACACAATTGACCAGAGTAAACTGTCGCTAAAATCATCAATAGCTGGGATGCAGAATATTAATTACCCGAATAACAATGGTATACAAAATAATAACCCTGCTTGCGGATCGGGTACACTATGCACTACTGATAATAGTACAAAATTGTACCGCTTAAATAGCAATGAAGCCAAAACTGGATTAGGCATTACACTAAAAGTGATGGCAGGCGATAAGCTTGATGTATTGGGTAAAAGCTATTATTTTCAAAACAATCCGGGCAGTAGCTATAATAATAACCTGCCCATTATTGACTTATTAACAGCATTTTTAAATGCCCCGACAGCTGGAGCTACGGCAATTCATGGAATAGTAACTCCTTATGCCATTAACACCCCGGCAAGTGTGGCCGGTATTAATAGTATGATGAGCCAGCAAAATAATCAAAGCCAGTCATCGCCATTAAAGCCAAGGGCATTTGTTAATGTAATATTTTTCGATGAACAGTTTAATGCTGTTGATTTTAGGGTGAGCATGGTGGGTGATAATAGTGCGTTAAAAGAACACTTCCCCGACCTGCAAAATTTAACAGTACCAAAAAATGGTTTTGTGTATATTTACTGTAGCAACGAAACACCCGTTGATGTGTTCTTTGATAATATTCAGGTTGTTCATACCAGGGGCCCAATTTTAGAAGAAACTCATTATTACCCATTCGGGTTAATAATGGCGGGGATTAGTAGTAAGGCGTCAGGAAAATTACTTAATAAAAATAAGTTTGGTGGAAAAGAAATTCTGTCACAGGAGTTTAGTGATGGCAGTGGATTGGAAGAATATGATTTTAGTTCCAGAAACTATGATCTGCAAATTGGCCGATGGATGAATATTGATGCATTTTCAGAAAAAGCTTATAGTCTTACCCCATATAGATATTGCTTTAATAACCCGCTACTTTATATTGATCCTGATGGAAGATGGGAGTTTCAAGTAGATTATAAAAAAGATAAAGATGGGAATCAAACCTCTGAACTTTATTTAAAACTTGTTGCGCAAAAAGGAGATGATATACACTCGCTTTCAAAACAAACTGGAATTAAGGAAAGGAAACTAGAGAAAATGAAATTGGGTGAACTGAATGAAAAGAGTATTATTACTGGAGGAATGGGGAGGTTAGTTGATTTTGATAGAATTAATGAAGCATTGAATTACTCGCCTGCGCAATGTAAGGACCAGAATAATTGCTGGAATATGTCATTTGAATATGCAGAAGGCAATAGAATATCATCAGATGGATCTTATCCAACGGTTGGTGGTGCGACATTACAATTAACCGCTGATGGATACCTTACTACTGCTTCTAACGGATTTGAAAATGAAGCAAATCCACAATCCGGTGATATTATGAGATTTTCAAATGGGCAATATTGTGT
>RGPR01000151.1 GCA_010030245.1 Gammaproteobacteria bacterium | reverse complement strand
GATGCATCCAGCTGCTGAGTATGTCCATCGCGATAAAGATGGTAGGGCCTGGTCGACTTTTGAAGATTTCCAAGAATTAATTGCTTTATTATATTTGGCCGCAATAGACGAGCAAGCTCCGCCAATTGATGACTTTACCATTGAAACTCGAGTTGAACATTTTCTAATAGAGCTTGCCTTGATTGGGCGTGCTCATAATTGGGATGCAACCGACAGGGAAGAAGAATATGATGATTTAGGAGCCGATCAACCCAGCTGTTCTATAGGCGTCAAGAAACGATTATTACAGTCTGTCAAAGGTCACCCTTTGCTTGACATGTTAAGCGAAAGTATCATCGATATTGAGGTACGTAGGATTGTAAAAGATCATTTTACAAGTCATATCAATGATGAAAATTGCGAAGCATTACATCAAGAATGGGTCGCTATTTGTGAAGAAGGACGAGTTTCTGCCTCATCATCTCATCTATTTTCATTAAACTTCACGCCATCAGAACGGGATCAACATATCGCATCGATTCTTGAAAAATATGGCCCACGTCTTGATCAAGCTCTGCAAAGTTATTTGCACCGAAGATTTCAAATTGAAGAGCCTTTTAATAATCTTGCTGAAAAATTTGGTGGGGAAATTAACTTAACAGCCATGCTAGAGGAAAAAAGAAAAACTCATTCGCAGGCTCAACATTTAGAACAAGCATCAAGCATTGTTGGGGGGAGTTTTTTTAAACAAGCAGATGCACCCAAGTACGATGACGCAATACAAATCTACCCATCGAAAAGATCTAGAAATGAATAGGCATGTAAATATATCAAATAGCTAAACGAGCACTTTCGCATCATGTCTACATTTGATATTGGGACAAGATACTGATAGTGCTCTAAAACAATGTGTTATAGCTTTGATATTGCCAGCTAGTACGTAAAAAATAAAGCCTTATCATCCCATCTATACCAGTTGATACCAATGGGATATGAAGAGATTTAAGGCGTTGCACAATATCTTGGTGGGGATGACCATAAGGATTATACCGCCCATATGAAATCACCCCCAATTGAGGCTTTACCGCTCTAATAAAAGGGCCTGTTGAAGAACTATGACTGCCATGATGGGCAAGTACCAATACTTGTGCCCTAAGTTTGTTGCCATAAAACTTTAATAGACGCTTTTCAGCACTTGCTTCAATATCTCCAGGCAATAAAAGGCTAAATTGCTGATTTGATATTTTCAACACACAGGAATGATTATTTTTTGATGCATGTTGTTTGGCGTATTTTAAAAATGAAAAACGAACCCCATCCCATACCCAATCTTCAAGCTCATGACAATTGATCTTTTTTTGCTTGTATTGAGCGTATTTTTCAATATTATCGACAATCATAGGCAAGTGAGGGTGCTCTTGTAAGATAGGGTCTAATCCCCCAATATGATCCGCATCATGATGACTTAATACCATCCCATCAATGTCATTGTTTTTTTGTGTTTTTAAATACGGTAACAGCGCATGATAAGCCGCTTTTTTGGGCCCTAAGTCGTAAAGCAGATGATGGTGTTGCGTATGTAATAAAATCGCAAGTCCTTGCCCGACATCAATAATATCTGCTTGAAATTCATCTGAATTTAGTTTCAATCGTTCACCTGAAAGACTTAAAAAAAACAGACTAATTGCAAGCAGACGAAATCGAAGTGTAGGTAATAGGATGCACATCAATAATGCGCCAAGGAAAGCAAAAGCATCAATTGCACTTAAACCAAATAGATGCAATGTGCTTACCGGCAATCGTTGTAAAATATTCAAGATACTTTCAAATAATTGGCTATTGTATGCAAAAAAACCCATCATCAATGGTGGTAGATCTAACAAAAATAAGAGGCTATTCAAAAAGACCATTGGTAAAAAAACATATGACACCCATGGAATAGCGAAAAAATTCACTATTAAAGCCAGTAATGGAAATTGACCAAACCATAAAAAACAAAGTGGCATCATGAAGGCATTGCATAGCAATTGACTTAGTAATAACTTAAATCTCGATATTTTTCGGATCACTTCTTCCGCTAAAATTAAGGCAATCACTGCAATATATGACAAATAGGCACCAGGATAAAAAATAGCGTGTGGTTCCATGGCGAGGATGATATATATAGACCAACGCATCCCCTGCCAAACTGAATAATTACCACATCCTAAAAAAGGTAAAAAGCGCACACAACTCATTATCCAGGCGCGTTGCATCGGGATACCAAAACCGCTAATTGCTGCATATATTAATCCAAGCACTAAGGCGATACTTGTCACAAACGCTTGCCTTGGAATAAAGCGGGCTAAATTTGGCACCACCCAGTAGATAAGACCCAATAGTTGCATCACTAAGGCCAACAATAAATTAAAATGTGCCCCCGATACCACCATCAAATGCACAATGCCCGTATTTTTAAATAAGGTCCATTCACTTGCATCGAGCTCTGAACCTAAACCTAAAATGAGGGTTAAAAATAAGGCTCTCGCAAAATGAACTTCTTGTGATGGCATCTTGGCATTAACTTCGCTATAAATTTTTTTTCTGATTCGATTAATCCAATCATCAGGGGCAATTTCAGCAATACGTTTGAGTGTATGACCATCAACAAAGACACTAGCAACAAGGTGACGATAATGAGGCTCATACCATAAAGCGTGATCATAAAAGTTATGATAGGTCTCGATAGCTTTGAGCTTACCCGTCCATTGCCATCGCTCTCCTGGATACATATTGGGGCAGTTTTTCCAACAAGCAAGGCTTATCATTTGATGGCCATATGACAAGCGATATTGTTTTATACTGCCTTTTTGTTGAGGAAAAGATAAGACCTTCGAAACTTGATTTAAACCATTTTTTTGTATTTTAATATGAGACTCATGCGCTTGACTGAGAACAATTGCAGTAATGAAGAATAAACCATTTAAAAACACATTTTTATTAATCAAAAAAAGACAAATTAAAGTAAATAGTGGCAAAAAATAAGATAATTGGGTAAAATAACCCAATAAATACGCAATGAGACTCATTCTCTTCCTGAAGGACTTGCTTAAACGTTAAATTTAACGTATTTAACTTATTTTAATATACCATTTTTATAAACAAAGGAGTAATCATGTTAAAAAAATTAATCGCCTCACTTGTTCTTGGCTTAGGTGTTTGCCTCACATCTGTTATGGCAAAACCAATGCCAGAGTTTTATATTGGCCAGTCAAACGGAGTTGATTTTGTATTAAACCCTAATGAATCACAGATCCTCACTAATGTATTCATGTGGCCACTAAAAGCAAACTGCCTTATGTCTTGTGAAAACGATCAAATCAACACCATCTTTTTCAAAATTTTAAAGAAAACAGGTAGTTTAAATGGCACACCATTATCATTAGGTGACTCAATGGCTATTGATATTAAATCCAATGATGAACTCATGATTATAGCCAACTCAGGTTCTAAAGTGGAAATGAAAAACATAGGTAGCACAACCATCAAAGCCAGTTGTAATATTATTGCCTAAATCCCTCCCCCCCTTTTTTATAAAAAAGG
>RGPR01000016.1 GCA_010030245.1 Gammaproteobacteria bacterium | reverse complement strand
TATAATATATATTATAAATATATTATTAAGATGCCGAATGTGAATTATATCCTCAGTCGTAAACTTTATGATCTTGTTACTGAACAGTTTCATCTAAATTATTATACACCTCAAGACAACATAGCTCTTGGTAGAAATGAAAAAGTAAAAATATTGTTAGACCAAGGCGCATCGCCTGATGTGCCACTTTATGGAGACAAGATGACTGCATTTCAACGTGCAGCAGAGCAAGGAGACGAGAAATTTGTTAGTCTCTTTCTTACATCGAAGAAAGGGCTTGTTAGTAAGAAAGATAGTCAAGGACATGGAGCTCTTGACCTAGCTCTATATCGTAGACAATTTGGCATCATAGAATTGATTACCGAACATTTGCTACAGCAGAATGTTAATCAGCAAGAGCTCGACGCTCTTAATGAATTTTTAAAAAATAACCTTTTAGAAAACAATGCAGAATCTTTTTTAGAACATGTTGCACCTGTCATTTTATCATCTTCAAATTCAAAAAAGATTTTAAAGATAAATGGGAGCCTATAATACGTCAAACTGCTGAGAGAGAACTCAAATTTGCATTAGATAAGCAGGATGTAGAAAAGGTTAGACTGCTTGGCAGTAAAGTTTCAAAACTTGGTTTCGGTGAAGATAAACTGAGTCCTAATTTATCCCGGGCAGTTTCAATTTATAGCGATCAAAATAAAGGTGCAACAGAAGATATGATTGAATTTTTACCGAAATTTGATAAATCTCTTCGTGATATTTTTGAACATTGTCAATCTAAGAAATTATCTGAGGATGATCCTTATAATAAAGCTGTTTTTAAGTTCATCGATGCTTGTCTTCAAGCAAAGCGTGAATTTAAATCTCTTAATTATTCTGATTCAGATTTTGCAGGAAAACTTCACCAAGCTATTAATGATGCTGAAAAAGAATTGCAAAAGCCTAGAGGAATGTTTCGTTTTTTTCATTCTGGACCAACCAAATCGCTTAGTTTACTTAAAAAATTTGAGGAAGTAATAGATGAAAAATTTATAACAGAAAGTCCGTATGTGGGTAACGGTCCATCATCATAAGCAGCTGCGAATGGCAAGGCAATTTTAAATAGCGAAATCTTGTTGAAAATTTGCAGTGATCATATATAAGCTCGTTTACAAAGCTGATCAGCAAGATAGACAGCCTGTACCATTAGGAGGTATAATTTGATCTATTTACTAACAATGTGGTATTGATAGGCATTGAAACTCATCTATGCACTTGGTGCGCCCCGAACCTTTTATCGATTTGCCGATAAATTAAGTTTTTTCTTGGCTTTTTTTGCTTTTATTTTACTGAGCGTTGGATTCATTTGGGGTGTTTTTTATGCGCCTCCTGATTATCAACAAGGTGAGTCTGTTCGGATAATCTATTTACATGTGCCTTGCGCTGCTTTATCGTTGAATCTCTATTTGATCATGGCTGTTGCAGCTTTTGTTGTTTTGGTCTGGCGGATAAAATTAGCAAGTGTTGTCTTGCATGCCTGTGCTCAGGTAGGTGTTGTATTTACGCTATTGGCATTGTTAACCGGAAGTTTATGGGGTAAACCGACTTGGGGTACCTGGTGGGTATGGGATGCGCGTTTAAGCTCGGAGTTTATTTTATTGCTTTTATATGCAGGTATTATTGGTCTAGGTGATGCACTTGGTAAACATCAAGCTGCTGAACGCATGGTTGCCATCATGACCTGGGTGGGTGTGATTGATTTACCCATTATTCACTATTCGGTAAAGTGGTGGAATACCTTACATCAGGGCTCTAGTATTTTGGCTTTTGCTAAACCTAAAATTGATAAAAGTATGTTGTATCCTTTGATGCTATCAATGCTAGGTCTTGGGTTGTTTGCAGCATGGGCTGTGTTGGCACTGAGTAAATATGAAATATTAAGACGCGAACATCGTCAGGCCTGGGTGGCTGAACTCTGGAGAAAGCAGTTATGAGCCAACAACTGATTTATGTTGCTGCATCATATGGTATCGGCATGATTTGCTTTATGGGTTTGATCGTATGGATTCGACATAAGCGTTTGCGTTCACTGCAATTTTTGAAACAATTTTTTACCATGCAAGACTATGAATCAGATTCAAAAAAATAAATTATATAAATTGTTATTATTGACAGTTGTTGTCACTATCATTGTAGGGCTCTTAAGCTATGCCTTACGTCAAAACATCAATCTTTATTTCACGCCGGCGCAAATTAAGAAGCATGAAGCGCCTATTGGGAAAATGATTCGTGCAGGAGGGCTGGTGGTCAAGGGAAGTATTGCACGTGATCAACAGACCTTAAAAGTTATGTTTGATATCACTGATTATGCATCAACCGTATCAGTGGTTTATCGTGGTATTTTACCCGATCTTTTTCGTGAGGGCCAAGGTGTTGTGGTGCTCGGGCGTTTAAATCAGCAGGGACAAATTGAGGCTGAAGAAGTTTTGGCAAAACATGATGAAACCTATATGCCTCCTGAAGTAAAAGCTTCATTAGAGAGGAATAAAGCATGATCATTTCTCAACTTGGGTTCGTGGCTTTATTGTTGGCGCTAGGACTTGCAGTTTCTTGTCAGTTTTTATCTTATGATTGGGGCTTAAAGACATCACGATGTTCGGCAATCTTTATTTTGATTGCTTACGTGGCATTAAGTCTTGCGTTCTTAATGAATGAATTTACTATCGCCTATGTGTTAAAAAACTCAAGTGTCATGCTGCCATGGTATTATCGTTTATGTGCCGTTTGGGGTGGGCATGAAGGTTCTGTTTTATTATGGCTTGGTATTTTAGCTTTGCTATATTTGTTGCTAAGTATTCAAATGTTAAGCCTTCCAATTGATTTTGCGCATAAGATGTTACGTGTGGCAATGATCATGTTCACAGGCTTTCTGTTGTTTATTATTGTTTCATCCAATCCTTTTAGTCTCCAATTTCAAGAGCTTAACCCTATGGGCAGAGATCTCAATCCTTTACTCCAAGATCCAGGTTTTTTACTGCATCCACCGATGCTTTATCTTGGTTATGTTGGTTTTGGTATTCCTTATATTTTTGCCATGGCCGCTTTATGGCAGGGCGAATTTAAATACCTAAGTCTGCGTATGATGCGGCCTTGGGTAATTTTTGCTTGGTCATGCTTGAGCCTTGGCATCACACTAGGCAGTTGGTGGGCCTACAGAGAATTGGGTTGGGGAGGTTTTTGGTTTTGGGACCCTGTTGAAAATGCATCATTAATGCCTTGGTTAGTTGGCACAGCCTTGCTTCATGCAGTGATGACAAGTGAGCGTCAGCAGGTATTTGTGGCGTGGACAATCTTTCTTGCAGTAACCGCCTTTGCCTTAAGTTTAGTGGGTACATTTTTGGTGCGTTCTGGCGTATTAACCTCTGTTCATGCATTTGCAGTCGATCCAAAACGTGGCTTATTTATCTTAATTTTCTTAACGAGTATGCTGCTATGGGCATATGTTTTATATATACTGAAAGCATCTACTTTGTTTGTTAAAAAACACGTAGCCCTTGTATCTCGCGAAAGTGGTTTATTACTCAATAATATTTTCTTGCTTATGATGATGGCTGTTGTGTTGTTAGGAACCATCTACCCTTTGATTATTGATGGATTGGGATTGGGTAAGTTATCTGTTGGTGCGCCTTATTTTAACGCCGCATTATTGCCGATATTAATTTTACTGATGTTATGTATGGGGCTTGGGGTGCTCTTAAAGTGGCAAGATACAAGAAAGCTTAAGCAATTATCGATTTATCTATTGCCTATCATACTTGGATTTGTATTGAGCGCCATATTACTTCATGTGCTATACGGCCAAGTGCTGTTTAAGGCCTGGTTATGTCTTGGTTT
Organism: Gammaproteobacteria bacterium; assembly: GCA_010030245.1. Taxonomy (GTDB): domain Bacteria; phylum Pseudomonadota; class Gammaproteobacteria; order Legionellales; family Legionellaceae; genus UBA2653. Next base: position 18,221 of record RGPR01000016.1, on the reverse strand, counting down.
GAGTTTATGGATCATGTTGTCCTTGCTCCTGTCCCTAAAAAAACGATGCAGTTTGAGTGGTTTTCCTAAATCATTGCGGTATTGGTCGATGTTTTTGGCGCACTTGGGATTTTCTTTGAGTATCATTGGTGTTGTGATATCGACGCATTATGGCCAAGAACTCGATTTAAAAATGAAACCTAATGAAAGTATTATTTTAAATCATACCCAAGTCATTATGGGCGATGAAACTGAAATCAAAGGCCCTAATTACCATGGTAGTCGCGTGGATTTCATCATCAAGCAGGGTGAGCAGCTAGCGCATATTTATCCAGAAAAACGAATTTATGATATTGGTAAAATGGTGATGACTGATGCAGATATTTTAATGACTTTTGGAAAAGATATTTATATCTCTCTTGGTGAACCTATTGGACAAGAAGCTTGGGCGCTTAGAATATACACCAAACCCTTAATCCGATGGATTTGGTTAGGTGGGGTGTTGATGTTCATCGCTGGTATGTTGGCGTTGCTTGCTTATCGTCAGGATAGCTTAAGATGAGCGTCATCAAAAAACTTTGGCCACTTGTGTGCATAATGCTATTAGTCCTTGGTTTTTATCGTGCTTTGGAGTTAAATCCACGGGAGATACCAAGTGCTAAAATAGGGCAGAAAATACCTGATCTTGCCTTGTTGAATTATCAAACACAAAAAAAAATCTATTTTTCTCAATTCTTAGGCAGGCCGCAAGTTATTCATTTTTGGGCGAGTTGGTGTGATAATTGTGTGCAAGAATTACTGCTACTCCAAGCATGGCAGAAGCGGCATCATCAACATATTATTGGCATCAATTACAAAGAATCGCCAAGTTCTTTGGCACAATTTTTTCGTCTGCAAGAAAATATTTTTAGTCCACTTTTACTCGATGAGCATGCTAGTTTGGGTATAGAAATAGGAGTTGTTGCCGTTCCTGAAACCTTTGTTCTTGATAGGCAGGGAAGTATTATCTATCGTCATCAAGGCCCCTTGGATGAAAAAGAGCTTGATATTATTTGGGAAAAAATAAATGCTTAAGATATTAATTGGTTTTTATATTTTTTTATCAAGTATCGTTTTTGCTGCCGTCCGTTATCCGTTTGCTGATGCTAAACAAGAAGCACAATTTATGCATTTAACTCAAGAATTGCGATGTATGGTTTGCGCTCATCAAAGTTTAGCTGAATCGAATGCCCCATTTGCGATGGATATGAAAGAATTAATTGCTAATAAAATACGTCATGGTGATAGTGATAAAGATATTGTCAACTTTCTAAGTGAACGCTATGGCGATGTGATTTTATTCAACCCACCTTTGAAATATGTGACTCTGGCTTTATGGTTTGCTCCATGTTTATTTTTTTTATTGGGAATGTTTTTATTTAAATCTTATTTAGCTAAGCAAAATGACGTTTAAAAAAGAATTGGCTCTTTTGAATTTAGAGTGGGTAGACACTGTCCTGGTTATTTGAACTAAGGGAAGATGTATTGTGGACATGCGAGAAATATTTAGTAAGGCGTTAGGAATTGATAATCCATGGCTTATTACTGATGTTAATTTTGACGTTAAGTCTAAGCGATTAGATATTAAAATTGACTTCCCTAAAGGAACGACATTTCCTGTTGAAGATAATGTCACATCACGCTGTTAGATTGCATATGCTCTTCGATGCCATCATGACTGCAGATATTGATCTCGGTCTTGTGGTAAATAAACTCTATCCACTACCTGAGCAATTGCTGACACTTAAACATCATTATCCAAATATCGTAAAATCTGAGTTGGGAGTGATTGATTTAACTTTAGAGATCATTGAAAAAGCATCCGCATGTGAGCATATATCTCAACTTAAAGATTTGTCTGAAAGCTATTTGCGGGATATGGCTTCCCATCATGAACGGTATGGTCGATAAGCAACTGAATTTCAATTGCATGGATTAGAACATATCACATCAGGATGGTTAGACAAATATGCGATAAATTTAAAATCCACCTATATCGTTATTGTCGGATCTCGTGGACCTAAAAAAGAGCTAATTGAGTTGCAATATTTTCACAGATTACGTTCGCGTCATGGCATTACTGATGTCAATACCTTGTCTGGAGGGATCATCTATACTGAAATGCTTCCAGAACAAATGAAAAATCTCAGTCTTCCAACGATAGTAAGCGATGTCGCCCGCGATCTTGCTAGTCAGGATGTTGCCGAAGGCATGTTAGGAGATAGAACAGCCATGCATCGTGATGTATTGAGTAGGCATGCAAGACCTGTTATAGCGGCTTCAGCAGGTCTAAGCGCACTTTGGACAAGCTTCTGGGGGCCCCAGCCAGTGAGTAATACCAAAAGTAAATACCCATTTCATCTTTTTAGCACCGTCATTTGATTTCTCTTTTTGCATCACTAATTTATAAATAAACAATTTAATTAGCAATATGTTATAATAACAATCATTATAATCATAAATAGTCTCTCATGTTTAATAAAATATATCAAAGTTTTAAAGAGCGATTTGATCGAAGTTTGTTAAGAGTGACATACGAGTACACAGCTCTTGGGCGCGTTTTATGTCACCCTAACACTCCAAGTCCTTGGGTTTTCTTCAATACTTATGTGGCCTCAAATGTGTTAATTCGTTTATGGTTTAGGTCTATGATTTTTAATCGAAACTATCTGGCACAGTTTGATACAATTATTCGTGCTATTAACTTTTTAAAGAGAGAAGGTATTTATAATGAGCATCATTTAAATCTTGTCGCTGACAATACGTATTCTCTTGACTTGGCGCATGTGCTTCGAGATTTAAAATGTGCAGATATTTTAGATACAAAAAATTGCAATGTTGTTGCTGAACACCCCAATCTTAGTGAGTTAAGCAATCCGCTTAGAATATTACATGCTGCAGCTATTTTAAACCGTAGTAACTTTGATGCTCTAGTCGCGCCCAATCATGCAAGCCTTATCAGCAATGAAGCAAATCAATATGTTTGGTCTAGACTTCCATTGGTTCATATCACCCAAGACAATTACCACAGACTGTTGAATGCGGCAGAACATGCAAACCCCATATACGAAATTAGGCGAATCAGTAACCTAATTTTGGGAATTGTTCCAGCTTATGCTCTTGCTGGGGCTGGTGGACGAGCGCCTGTGTTTAATAGTACTCAAAGTACCCATACACGATCTGTTCTTGCCACCGTATCGATTTCTGCTTCAATACTGTTGAAAACTTATGGCGAAAATTTTGAACTTAAATCAAAGATTGAAGAAATGAAGATTTATGTGAATGGTTTAAATGATACACCTAAGCATCGAGCAGCCCTTAATTGTATTATTCGTTTTACAACGGATGTTGCTATGTTTACTAACTTATTTGGTATTTCCAACCTTCAATTATTGGCACTAGCTTATACTGCTATTCATGATGATGATAAACGTATTGGTGATTTAGAAAATGCTAAGTATTTAATTGTTCAGGGTTTGTATGAGATTCAAAGGGGGCTTAATCTAGATGAGCGGGGTAAAGACCGAGGCGGAGATGATTTGCCCATCTGTGCAGAGGGTACCTTTAATAAGATAATTGAGAAACTTATAGGAATTCATGCTGATGTTCAGATTAATTTTATTACCCATCAGGGGGCATGCAACAAATTTCCAATATTGGTTCAGGCTCATGCTCAAAACTATCTTCAGTCAATCGCTTCACCTAAGACCGCTATTGATTACCAAGCTGTTAATGCTTTGATAGCTAAGATGAAAATGGATGGCAACCTTGTATCAATTTGGGGAAATATAAATGAGCGCATTAAAAATGAATTATGGGATGAATTTCATGAAGCTTATGCTGATGATCCAACACATCAAAAATTTAGAGAGCTTATTGCCTGCGGTAAAGAAGATGTAGCAGCGCCAGATTTATGTTCAATTGAAGAACAATTGCTTGCATCACCTGGTTTTTTAGCTAATAAAGAGCTCTTAAGTATGCATCAACATAGCTTATGGTCTACAACTGATCCAAGTAGGTCAGTCCAGAAGATGACAAAGCAAGCGCAGATTAATCCTTCAATATAATTGTATTATGTATTTTTTTTAATGTATAATTTTTGCTTATATTTAGGCTAATCTTGAGCTGAATTAAGATTTGTCTGTGACTAGGAGTGAAAATGTTCGCTTTACATAAGCCCAATGCATATCGTAGTGCACTTATTATCCTTTGTGCATGTATTGCTTCTCTTGGCCTAGGGCTATATCTCAATCCAGATATCTCAAAAGCGTATCATTTTCAGCAAGACCAAAAGGCATTACAGCATGCAAAATCAATTTTAGCAGATAAAAACCAACTTACTCATTTAATTGAGGTTCTTGAAAACCGAGTCTCGCATCACTCCAACGATATAAAAGCACAGACCCTACTTGCTAGAATTTATGCAGGACAAGGCAATTGGGATAAGGCCTACTCCTTGATAGCTAAAGTATATCCAATATACCTAAGAGATTTAAAAACAACATTATTTTATGTCGAAGCACGTTGGCATCAACAAGGCCACTTGGATAAAAAGGGACGCGCTATCCTAATGGCGCTACTTGAAAAAAATCCAAATCAAATTGATAGTTTGATGATGCTTGCCAGCGATGCAAAATCCAGAGCCTGTGGTAAAGAAGCACAACCCTATCTTCAACGTCTCAGCATTTTATTTGCGGGTGATGACAAGATGAAGACTGAAATCGATACAGCTATACTTCATACAAAAGCGCAAAATAATTCAGCTTGTTTGGCGCCTTTTTAAAAGCTCACCGCCTTTAGGCATTAATTGCCAGATAAGTTTATCACTGACTTTAAGCCCAATCATGCCATCGATAAATAAAATGAGCATCAACTCATACCAGTATGCTTTAGATTCATCGCATCCAATACCAAAAGTAGATAAGTTTTGAAAGCCTTGGGTCTCTTTATTTCGAACCCCTCTTAAAATATCGGATAAAATTGATGGTTTTGCAGCTGCCCCCAGTCGATAGAGGCAAGACAGTAATTTGAGTTGACTTTCAAGACTATAAGAAGGCGCGTAGGGTTGTTGTAAACATGCTGCACATTCGCCACATGTATAGCCAGTTTCTGCATGAAAATAAGCAAAAAGAATGCCTTGATAACAACTTTTGGCATGAATAAATGCAGCCATTAACCTGAGTTCTTCGATGAGTTCTTGTTGTAAAAGCGGGGGAGCTTCTTTAATCTTCCATAGATTGAATTCAAGAAAATGGATAGGATTATAAAGTAAATAACTATAGGCTTGCTCACCATCACGCCCAGCTCGACCACTTTCTTGGACAAATTGATCAAGTCGAGCAGGAATATCCATATGTATAATATAGCGTATATCTTGTTTATCTATGCCCATGCCAAAAGCGAGGGTTGCAACCATAATACCTGATTCATTTTGCTCAAATTGTTGTTGCTGCGATTGACGAAAATTTGCTTCTAAGCCGCCATGATAATGAAGTACATTCGAATGAATCGACTGCAAATAGTGATAAGTACTTGTCACCCGTTGCCTGGTTGCGGCATAGATGATGCCATTTTGATTGCCATGCTTAGCTAAAATTTGATTTAAACTGTCTTTGCTACTTAAGCTTGGTATCATTTGATATTCTAAATTAAATCGTTCAGTTTTGGCATGAGTGATGCGTGCATTAAGGCCAAGGTCGAGTATAATTTGTTGTTGTTGTTTAGGTGAGGCTGTTGCGGTTAGCGCCATGATTGGTAGATTGGGAAATCGTCTTTTCAGGCTAGATAGTCCTTGGTATTCAGGACGAAAATCATGCCCCCATTGTAGCATGCAGTGGACTTCATCAATGATAAAACCACTGATCTTTTGATTTTTTAAGAATTGGAGAAAGCGCGCTTGTAGTAGTTTTTCTGGGGAAATATAGAGAAGTTTAATGCGCGAAGCGCACAGTTTTTGCAATATCGTTTGTTGTTCTGCTGTTGTTTGATGCGCGTGCAAAAAAGCCGCATCAATGCCTTGATGTTGTAGTTTTTTCACCTGATCATGCATTAAGGCAATTAACGGGGAAACCACAATGATTGTTCCTGGCATCAACAGGGCAGGTAGTTGGTAGCAAAGTGACTTACCTGAGCCAGTGCTTGATATCAGCAATACATCATGTTGATTTAAAAAATCATTAATGACTTGACCTTGGAAGGGTTTTAGCGTTTTAATTTGAAAGCGATCTTGAGCAATTGTATCAATTGCTTCATAGAAATCGACAGCATCCATGGTTATTGTTCTTAATGAAGATGAGCCGCGATTGTAGCATTATGTGAAGTTAAAAGGATCTTAATTTGCGAAAACTGGATGTTATTTTTTTATCGATGCTTAGTTCCTTAACATTTGCCAAGCAAGCTGTATTTTCAAATATTTTTCCAAATGCCTATTTTATAGGAGATTATATTGGTATTAAACCAATAGATGTTAGTGCATCGTTAATACAACAGGCCTTATCGACGAATCCTCTAGCTGAAGAAAGTAAACTTCGTTTATATGCTTATGCCAATCCAAGTTATAATAAGAGTCAGGCTCAATTGAATAATAGTCCTGTAGGCTTTCAAATTGTCGCAAATTCACTTGAACTTTCAGGTTTATCATTGAGTTTAGAGAAACCTCTTTCATTTCACAAGACTGATACTGCAGAACTTGGCTTTAAATTAACCAATCTTTATGGTTTAGATGCTCGTTATACAACGATGGATGGCATTTTTAGCAATCAATTGTATAACCGGAATGCGCTTTATCCTTTTGATTTACCCGAGGCAAATCTACAAGTTTATCTACCACATATTGGGCAGGGGAGCATCTTAACTCTGGGCCGATTTCTGACGCCTGGAGATATTGAAATGCCGCTTGCCTCGATGAACACTATGGTGAGTCATTCACTCACCTACACCTATAGTATGTTCACATTCTTTGGTGCTACTTTGAATACCAAATATAATGATCAATGGAGTAGTTTGATTGGTATACATAGTGGCGGTGATATTGCCCCTTGGTCTAAACAAGCAATTCCTAGCTTGATGGGTTATCTACAATGGACTGATTTATCAAAAAAAAATTCTATTTGGACAGGCGCTGGCGCAATCAATAATGGTCAGTATCGACAAACGCATGATAATCTTCAGCAGATATCATTGATTTGGACGCATCGATTTTCGGAAAAATTTTTTGTTCAAACAGAAACCTATTATGCGTATCAATTCAATGCACGCATTGGTGGAACATGTATATTTGGACCTTCAGAGCCTTATGCAATAGCTGGTTGTGGTGCTATTATACCGGGTTATTCCTCATCTATTGCATTGGTCAATTATATTGAATATCAGACTAGTGAACGTCAATATTGGTCCTTAAGAAATGATTACTTTAATGATTTTCAGGGGCAGCGCAGTGGTTTTGCGACTTCTTATTTTGGCTGGACGCTAGGTTCGACTTTTTTATTCACACCTCAAATCAAAATTAGACCAGAATTTCGTTACAACATGTCGACAAGCTTACAACCATTTGACAATGGACGTAAGGGACAGATCTTTCTAGGGCTGATAGATCTTTTGATCACGCTCTGATTAAGGAAAAAGCGATACGTCATTATTTGCATAGTCGAGCTGAACACTTGTTTCTTGAGGAATAAAAAAGCTCAGTGATTGAATATTGGACTGATGAATTTGAGGAAATGTCTCGCTTAATGTATGCTTAAACGCATCTGAATGTTGTTCACAGATATTATCCAGTAAAAGTTCCTGTGCTTTGCGCTGAATATCAGCCTGACTGTTCCAGCGCTTCCCCCATTGCATATTCATGAGCTGTAAAAAACATTGAAATTTATCTTGGTCGATGGAAAAAAGTTGATACACATCAAAAAAAGCTGTCGGGGGGGTAATATCAGGGTCTATGCAAATTTTGTCGAAGTAATATTTAAGCATTAAGTACTGCTCTAGAGATAAATTCTGTATTAATTTTACCCAGTGATCGGTAATAAAATTGAGGGCTTGGTCGTATAATTTATCAAAGCTTAATGTGTTTGTTGTTGGATGTTCAATGATTGCCGATAGTAATTTTTTTTTCAGTTGATTGGCAGGGCAAGGAATATCCCATTGTAGATCATCAATGCTAACTTCATGTTGTCGATAATTGTCCTCAATCAACTCGAAGCTGATTTGCGTTTTCTGACGATTGCCTTCACGATTAATATTGGCTAGCGTATGAAAAAAATGGTCCAAACGTCTCTCGGTATGAGGAAAATCATTATCTTTGGCAGCAAACCATACCAGTATTAAAAGACTGGAGGCTTCATGTTGACAAATATTAAATGATTTTTGGGGACTTGCTGTATTTAAATCCCATGTTTGAGATGAAGCTACAAAACGCCAAGCGGTGTGAATGGGATGTTGATAATAAGTTTCTAGCATCTGGTTTTGGATATCTTCACTAACAAAGCGATTGATGAATTTAAACGTTTCTAAGTCAAGTGGTAAAGATAACTCTTCATGGATAGCAGGTTGAGCTTGGTAATGTTTGGCTAGTTCATTTTTTAATGCTTGTAGGTGTGTTTCCAAAGTTTGGCCACTTAAAGAGCTCTCATAATAAGCTGAAAGTTGATTGATAAAAGTAATTTCATCATCATTCAATTGTTGAGTTTCAGTCTTGTCGTTTTCAAAAATAGGGAGCGCAATTTGTTCAATTAAGTAACAAGATGGCATGATACCAAAGTCACATTCATGCGGGTAGATTTTGTCTTCAAGTTCACTAAGTAAAAAAAAAGGGCCATGTTCTTTAATCTGATTTTTTATTTGTGCGTAATAACGAGATAAAACGATTTTGTAGCTATCTAATCCAATCAAATAACGAAAAATATTCGTTCGTTGATGTTCAATTGAAATCAGTAGTCCATTCAAATAGATAGAGTTGTTGACATCAGGGCTTTGATTGATTAGGGCAATTTTCAAAGCGGATAAATTACCAAGAGTACAGGCATGTTCAAAAGGGGTTAAATCGTTATGAACTAATGGCTTCACGGAATCCTTTCCAGAAAGTAAATAAAAACAAAAGTATTCTAATCACATTTATAGTGAAAATCTATCCTTTGGAAAATAAAAAAAGGGCCGTTTTAAAACAGCCCAAAACAACTGGTTTTATTTTGCATGTGACGATTTTACATTAAACACACCATCAAAAAATTTGAAGGTTGGTTTTGTCACTGCAACATAACTATCACTTGCAAGGTGAACGACGCGATGCCCAACTTTGAAGGTACCTGTTGCAATACCTTCACCTACTTCATTGACTCCTGCAAAGGATGCTACACTCATCATTAGTCCGATTGGCAGTACAAGATATTTGATTACGGTTTTCATTATGTTCTCCCAAACCTTATTCAATTTAATTATAGTTCATTTTTTGAACAAAAATATAGTTATATGGCGCGTATTTTTCTTGTTTATTTGAAAGCAACTTAATAGCCATTAAGCAAAGCATCGATATATAACAAAATTGATTAATTCTTTTATTTTTGCTAAGTAATTATTGATTGGTAAATTTAAAACAGCTTACTATTTCTTCAATTACTTGTGGTTCTGCAAGAGTGCTTAGGTCTCCTAAAAGTTCGAGTTTTCCTAAAGCAATATGTTTGAGCAGCCGGCGCATAATCTTACCAGAACGTGTTTTAGGCAGCCTAGAAACCCAGATAATATCATCTGGGACTGCTAAGCCACCAATTGTTTTTTTGATATGCTGTTGCACATCCGCATTGAGATTGTCTAAATCTTGTTGCTGATCAAAGGCAATAATGAAGGCCATAATTGATTCACCTTTAATAGGATGTGGGATACCAATAACGGCAGCTTCAGCAATTTCTTGATGGGTTAGTAAAGCATTCTCGAGTTCTCCACTACCTATGCGATGCCCTGATACATTAATCACATCATCAAGACGCCCTTGAATATGATAATGCCCAAACTCATCTATACATGCTGCATCTCCAGCTAAATAGCCATCTTCTGGATTGGAGAGATAGTCTTTGATAAAGCGAGGGGTGTTTTGATGAATATCAAGCATCATACCAGGCCATGGATGTGCAATATAGAGCATATTATTATCTGTAATACTGGGGACAATACCTAAGAAAGGTTTGCCAACAGAACCAGGTATATCTTGTTGAAACCCAGGAAAGGTCGTTAATAATGCGCCACCTGTTTCTGTTTGCCACCAAGTGTTGATGATGGGGCATTTATGCTTGCCAATTTGTGCTTTGAACCACGAATGAACCTCAGGATTTAAGGGTTCGCCTACACTACCTAAGATCTTGAGTGAATCCAGTTTATAAGGGTTTATCCAAGCCTCTCCAGAAAGTCTTAGGGTTCTTAATACAGTAGGTGCGGTGTAAAAATTATTAATTTGATATTTATCAATGATTTGCCAAAATCGTGAATAATCAGGGTAGTTTGGAACGCCTTCATAAAGCAGGGTGCTTGTCCCAAGAAGTAGTGGCCCGTAAATCTGATAGCTGTGACCCGTAATCCAGCCAATGTCTGCAGTTGACCAATGGCGATGGGGATGTTTGTGATTGAATAAATAATCATAAGTGATTGCTGCATACAACGCATATCCTGCACTTCGATGCAAGATCCCTTTCGGTTCACCGGTTGATCCTGATGTATAGAGAATAAATAGAGGGTGATTGGCCTCAACGACGGTGATAGGGCAATCTTTGGCAAAATGTGGAATGACCTCGTGATAATAAATATCACGAGTTTCTTGCATCGCGCAGGGGGTGTTTAAACGTTGGACCACCAGAACATGGGTGACAGATTCGCAGTTCTCCAGGCTAATGTCGATATTTTTTTTAAATTCAATAAGCTTATCTCCTCGTTTGGCCGAATTGACGGTCACAACTAACTTTGCTTTTGAATTTTGGATACGTTTACGCGTAGACTCAGGTGAAAAGCCTCCAAAAATGACATTATGTATGGCCCCAATTCTAGCACATGCAAGCATTGCGTAAACAGCCTCTGGAACAGATGGCATATAAATGCAGACAGTATCACCTTTTTCAATACCAAGAGATATAAATAGGTTGGTCATTTGACAAACATGTTCATAAAGGGATTGATAGCTAATAAATTGATGTTCAGAAACTTCATTACCTTCCCAAATGATTGCAATATCATTTGCTTTATCTTTCAAATGTCTATCAATGGCATTATAACAAATATTGAGTTCACCACCTGAAAACCAATTAATTGGTGGTGAAAAATAGTCACCACCCATGAGATTGTCCCAAGGTTTGGTCCAGTGCAGGTAATGTTTGGCCTGCATTTCCCAAAACAGATCTGGTTCTTTTATTGATTGTTGATAAAGTTTGTCGAATTGCGCTTCATTGAGGGGGTGTTGGAAAGAACTCATGAGGATTAGTCTCCATTTAAAACCTTGCTAAATGTGGATTGTGTATTCATTTCATGTTGAGTTGAATTAAAAAAACAGGGTGAAATTGCCAATGGTTTTGCTGTCAATGACGGCAAGGCGTTTAATTCAGTAGCTAATTTCTCATCCATGACGGCATTTTTTTCACAATAATCAGATAATATTTGAATAAAAGGATCACTGGGAGGGATTATTTTTAATAAAATACTGATAATCACGGGATTGATGAGTTGCTCGTTTTTAGCGAGTTCGAAAATAATTTTAGCCTCGTCAACATCATGTTGACTTTGGTTTTGATATACCATTAATAAATTCGCAATAATAACGCTATCAAGTGCAGATTTTTCAATAGCATCTTTAAAAATGTTTTTGGCCATCTTGATAGGGCTGTCTTTGGCCATTGCCAGTGCATATAAGCAAGTACTAAAAATATGACTATCAACCCGTGGCAGCTCGATGGCTTCAAGGTAAGTATCTAAGATATGACTGATAGGGACGGGGGATATTTTTGCTAGAAATTGTAAATAGCTCGCGTAGGTTACATGGTTAACGAGGCCTTTATTTTTAGCATCTTGAAAAACTGCTTCGGCTTCACATAAAAGACCATCATCTGCATGAACAAACACATCTAGCGCACATGCATAAACAACTGTGTCGATGTGTTTATTCATAATGGCTTCATCTAATAACCTTTGTGCGAGAGCTGCCTTAGGGGCAGTAGATTTTGCAATAACAGTTAAGGTATTGGCATAAGCCATGGCGTCAATCATTCGTTTTTTATTGGCTGCTTCAAGGATTGTTAATGCATCGATGATAGATGGGCATTTACTTCTAGAAAAAGCAAACAAGGTATTACTAATAATATAGGGATTTAGAAGTTCCTCTTGTTCTGCTTCTGCATAAATTTCTTGGCAAAGAATAGGGTTAGGAGAAGGGCTATTGGCGATACACAAAAGAATATTGGCATACAATACACTGTCTTTTTTAGCGCAGTATAATTTTGCTTCTTCAAATATTTGAAGCGCAAGAGGGACTCTAACTGGTTTTTGTTTGGAAAGCACATAGAGTATGCTACTAAAAGTTACCAGGTTGCAGGCACCTTGAAGCTTGGCTTCGGAAAAGAGTTCTAATGCACGTTCAAATTGATGAAACTTACCCATGGCATGGATCATGCTATTGTATGTTACCGTATCAGTTAATTGAAGATTTTTGGCTTCAGAAAACAATGAACAAATAAGTGCTGAATAGTGAAAACCAATATGACTAAGTTGAGTAATCATGGTGTTATATGAAATGGAATTTTGTAATTTGCATGTTGTCATCAGCTCGAATGTTTTGAAGGCAAGAGGGACTTGTTTAAGTTTAAATAACTTTAAGATGAGTTGATTCAAGATAAATACATTTGGAAAAATTTGATTACAAATCAATTTATGTAAAAAATCATTTAATTCACTGAATCGATGTAATGGTTTTAATTCGAGATTTAACGCTTTATAAATACTGCTAGGTTGTGTTTTTGGTTCTAAGGTTAATAAATGCTTTAAACCATCCTCAAACTGTGCGTCGAGACCGACTTTAAACAAACCAAAATTATTCGACATGATTCACTTATGATTATCATCGATTGTGAAATAATATAACCCTTCTTCATTTAAAGATCTAGGCTTAGTATTTATTACAGTCCCAGCCAACGAATAAATTGATGATTGGGGGATAGGGTAATGCGCCCTTGGCTCGTGATAATTGCAAGAGAAGATTGATTATCAAGTTTTGCAATCTTTCCCAAAGAAACAGGCCGCATCACTGTTTGCACATAGCCGTGATTATTGATCAGTTGTGGCACAATAAACATTAGTTTTTCAATGGCATCATGTTGGTTTTGATTGGCAAGTAATTCAAACTCTTGCTTGTCAAGAGCAATATATTCTTGATGTGCAATTTGGCGCCTTAACATGCGTAATAGAGGAGGAGACTTATTAAATACCCGGCGATAATCATTCGCATTGATTGCCAGAATTGGTGTTGTTTCTCCGCCAAACCGTTTGCCTGAAATATTTGCAAAAAGTACTTCGCCACGCAGGGTTTCAATACTTGGGGGGGGGGATGTTATTTCACGGACCTTTATGCCATTTTGTGGAATTAGTGAATGATTTTTGCAGTTTAAATAGCTTGACTTCAAAAACCATTTATCGCTTGGATAATAAATAAGCAATAGATTATTATCTTTAATGGTATTAATGATTTGAGCAGACTGTGAGCTTGGCAAGGCAGGGCAGCCCCAGCTTCTTCCAGCTCTGCCATATTTCTTGATAAAGTCTTCTTCAACATAAAAACCTCCATGCATGACAATGGCACGCGCTTCAGCCATATCATTAATCCCTCGATCAAGTCCTTTTAGGCGCAGTGAGCTACCTTCTCGCCCCCGATAAGCTTCTTTGGTTGAATATAGGCCTTCGCTACTGGCACGACTATTATTGGCATTTGAAAAGTATATACTGGCTGCCTCGCCTGAACGTAAACCATGAGATACATAGGTATGATATAAAAGTTTATGATTTGCTATATCAATGACCCAGAGTCTTTTTTGATAAGAAGGTCGAGAATAATCAATGATGCTGATGATATTCGGTATAAGAGTTTGTCTTTGTTGATAACAACTCAGGCTCATCGTCACTTTATTAATGACATCTGTCCCCATTTCAGGTGCTATTCCTTTTAATTGTGGTATTAGTTTTAAATGAAGGGTGGGAGAGTTATAATTGACCATGGGAAAAAGATTGTTGCCTGTTTTTTTGTGGACATGATGAGATTGTGCTTTCTCAATATTTTGCTTTATTGTCCTGGGCAAAGGGCTTAGTAAGTACAAGCCGCCAACCCCAAAAACGGCAACATAGAAAAACTTATCCATATGTTTCATGATTTATTTCATGTTAAGCAACTGATTAAGTTATTTTGAGTATAGATTATTTTTTATTTTTTGGAGAAATAAGATTTGATTATTTCTCATGCTCGATTAAGATCGAGCTAAAACTAGTAAGAAATTAAATGAAAAGAATTGCAATTATTGGTAGTGGCATCGCGGCAGCTTCACTTGCTCATGCCTTACATGATTTCGCAGATATCACTGTTTTCGAAAAAGCTCGCGGGGTTGGCGGTCGAGTTTCAACGCGTTATCAAGATGATTTTGAATTCGATTTAGGTGCACCTTTTTTTTCCGTGACTCATCCAAGTTTTCAAACCATGATAAATGATTTAATTCATCAAGACATTGTTGCAAAGTGGTGTTATCGAGAATGGAGTAAAACAAAAAATATACAGTTAAAAGCTGCATATTTAGGCCGTCCAAGAATGAATGATTTAGCTAAATTTATGTTAAAAACAACAAAAGTATGTCTGGAGCATAAAGTCACCCATCTTGAAGCTTACGAACATGCTTGGGTCGTTTATTTTGAAGCACAGGCGCCACAAACATTTGATTGGGTTATCTCAACTGCTCCTCCTTCTCAGAGCAAGTCTCTTCTGCCAAGAAATTTTGAATATAGTGATTTATTAGGAGATGTTGAGCTTAAACCATCTATAGTATTATTGTTAGGTTTGACGAATCCATTAGCTATCAATTGGGATTGCTATGAAATAAATAGCGATAAAATTTTACGTTGTATTGTGAATTCTAATAAACCAGGGCGAAAACATGCCCCATCCCTCGTGATTGAAAGTCATGCTGCATTTGCACAACAACATGTTGATGATCATGACGATAGTATTTTAGCGTTGCTCATGGCTGAAATAAAAAATTTTTTACCGATTAATGATGGCCAAATTCGTTATCAAAAGCTTCATCGATGGCGCTATGCAATTGCAACTGAAAAAAAGCTCAGCAATATGCTGTGTTTTGATTTGAACTTAGGTCTGGGGGTTTGCGGTGATTGGACAGAAGGGGCTGATGTAGAGGGGGCTTATCTATCGGGTGTTCGCATGGCACATGCCTTACGTCAAATTATCTTAGGAAAAAAATCATGAGTATATGGTTAGATGCAGATGCATGCCCAAAACCTGTCAAAGAATTATGTTTTAAGTTTGCCATTCGTAAGAAAATAAGTGTGATATTAGTTGCAAATAGTTATATTCATTATCCTAATTCACATTATATTCAAGCTATACAAGTCCATTCAGGTATCAATTCAGCTGACAATTACATCGTGACGAATATTGCTCAAGGGGACTTGGTGGTAACTGCTGATATTGAGCTAGCCTCTCATGTATTGAATAGGAAAGCGGAAGCTATTAGCCCAAGGGGAGAGGTTTTTCATTTAGACACTATTGCCTCACGTCTGAGCGCGGTGCAAGTACATGCCACACTGCGTGATTTAGGGCAGTTTAGTACGCAAGCTGCTTACAGCGATAAGGAAAAACAGTCATTTGCCAATGCCCTAGATAGGTATCTGGCGCGCAAAAAAAATTAAACGTTAGCTATCGTTTGCTTGACTTGTTCCCAAGACTTTTTTATTTCTTCTAAATCTTTTCCAGTTTTAACGCTAGCAAAAAATCTGGGCCATTCTGTACTTTGAGAAGTTAAAGCGACTTAAATCTTCTTTTAATAATGCTTTTTGGATGTTCGATTTAATATAATTGCGAATATATGTTTGGGCAAAATTAGGCATAAATAGATCATCAATAATAGATATTATCTCTATATTCTACCAAAAAAGCGGGCGAGTAATTAATATAAGCACATATATATCATTTATAAAGCGGTAGGTTTTTTTTTGAAAATAATCAAACTTCTATTGAGCTGAAGAATATGCTGTAAATAAAATAAATCTTCAGCTCAAATTTTATCATTAAAAATAATGCTTTTCCCTAAAAGCATGGTCTTGAATGATCTATATTTAACCTAATGCTAAAAACAAGGAGCAGTTTGCTGTTTTTCACATGGATTACTGTTAAAGTAATCAGAAGTGTTTAATATTGCATTAACCAATTGAGCTGATAGCAACTTAATAGCCATTAAGCTATGCCATGCTATTTCAGTTAGGAAATATTGAGAACAAAATAACACAATCAATGGAGATGAAATGAGTAATACCAATCCTCTAGAAATCCTATGCATCATGGACTTGGTATTATCATGAGCCATTTGATATATTCCAGTGCTTATTGAATTGACTATCTGCCATGCGGATAAAAATGTATGATCAAAAAAGGATTTACACTTAATTTCAAAATCTTCATCCTCCATCTTTCGAATCGTGTTAAATAAACAATTGATTAAACTCTTTTCTTGCTCAGATAAGTTCAAAATCATTTCTTTATCATCTGATGATGGTAATCCATAGCCTAACAATGATGAAAAATTAGATATCACTTCTTGAGACATCTTTTGACGAGTAAGGTAGTGGGTCAAAAGGGATAATTTATCTAGATCGTTAATAAATTCTTTAACATAAAGACATTCAAAAAATAATTGAATTTGTTCATCAGGTAATTCTGAAAAGATTGAAAATGACTTTTCTTTTCTACTTTCTAGGGTTTTGTAAGTTAAATTGTTATAAATCTCTTTCAACTTTTGATCTTCTATATTTGAGCAGTCTATAGAAAATGTAGGTAATATTGATAATTTTAGAGCAGAAGTTTCAGCGGCATTATGCAAATAATGCGTGTCAGTTCCAATATTTAATAAATAATGTGCGATCGGATTAACTATTAGGCGAAATGGTAGGAATGACAACCCGATGGATATTATAGAAGCTATAATGCCAGTATTAATTAGTGCATAAAATACATAAATAATTTTTTGCGCCCATTCTGGATAATTTTCGTAATAATAAAGTACTGCAAATTCCTTTTTAAGCTGTTTATCGAGCTCTTTTATGTTCTGTTCCTTCGCATCACCTTCGGACATCTTAGTTACCATGGCTATATCTAAAGTACGTTTTTTGAGAAAATCTACTTTTTGTTTAGCAAAGTTTAAAGGGTAATAGTTCGTTGTTGGAATATGTTCTTGTGTTTTATCTAGTGTTTTTTCTTCCCAAACACTAGATAAAACATTGAATGCTAAAACCTGGAGATTTTTAGAGATTAAAAAACTTCCATAGGGATAATGATCTATCTTATCTGGATGTAATTTTAGTGATAGGTTACGATAGGTTTTATAACTATTCGATTGTCCTTCAGGAGTATCAAAAACTTTCAAAATAGCAGTGCGAATAATAGCACTAATCTGATCTTCAGTATAATCATCAGTAATGGTAGGATCAAGAAGTGCATTTAATTCACTTACAAACTGTTTCATATGTAACCTTCAAATATTATTTGCGAAAAATATAGCATGTTGATTAAAATAAATCTATAGAATATTTTTTTGTTTTAATTGATTTTAAAATATTCTAATTGCGTTAAGTAAGGATAAATCACAAGAGAAGTTAATATTACTGCTAAATACCAATGAAGCTTGGGAAAAAGATCCCAATACCTCACTGATTGGACAATTCAAATTGTTTCAACAGAGTCTTAACTAAAAAATCCTGAATTTAGTGAGTCTCTGAGTTTTGCTGTATTTCTTATCAAATTAGATGTTTAGCTTTTGTAAAGATTGAAACCTCTAAACTCATGTCGACGACGCTCGGTATCTAAAATCATCATGTAAAGTCTGACCAAATCAAGCTCTTCACGAAAATCTGAAGGCATTTCATTATAACGATAGATAGCTTGTATATTCCCAATTGATGAGTTAGCCAAA
>RGPR01000150.1 GCA_010030245.1 Gammaproteobacteria bacterium | reverse complement strand
CTACGTAATCGCGTATGTAATTTGCGTATGTAAGTTGCTTAAATTTACTGTGCTTTTTGGACAGATATCAAGTGAATATTAAAAATTAAAGTTTCGTTAGGTCCAATCATAGGTCCAACCGCTTGAGCGCCGTAGGCAAGACTTGCAGGGATATACACTTCCCATGTTGAGCCAACAGGCATTAATTGCAGCACCTCAGTCCAACCAGGAATGACTTGATCAACCTTAAATGTAATAGGTTTGCCTTGTTTTTCACTGCTATCGAAAACACGACCATCGATTAAACGACCAGTATAATCAACAGTTACAGAATCGCTAGCTTTAGGCTTATCCCCCTGAGCTGCTGTAATAATTTTATACTGAAGGCCACTTGCAAGTGTCACAACACCTTGTTTAGTTTTGTTTGTAGTTAGGAATGTTTGGCCTTTATCAAGATTGGTTTGACCCACTTGTGCCATTTCAGCATTTTTCTTAGCAACGAAATCTTTCTGGAATTTCATCAAAACCTCTTTCATTTTATCATCGGAAAGCGCAGGTGCTTGGCCTGAAAAACCATCTTGAATACCTTTAGAAAGCGAGGTCACATCCATAGCGAAACCTTGTTTTTTCATGTTTCGACCTAAATCGACACCAATACTATAAGATACTTGCTGCATTTCAGTAGTTAATGTTGCGTTAGGCGCATCAGCATAGCTTGCGCTTACCATTAAGCTTGAAAGTAATGCGATAGACGTCTTTAATTTCATTTTTTTTATTCTCCATATCGAGTGAATCCATCAAAACCAAGAATTTAGTATACGTGAATTCATAAAATTGGCAACGACACGCCCATTCAATTTAAGCTGAGCCATGCAAAAATAGTTCACCTAGTGCGTGGGCTTTGTTATCATGAGAAAAATACTGATGCTCATGAATTTATGCAAACGACAAATCTCACCCTCTCTGTTTCTGAATTAAACACCTTGGTAAGATCTAAGCTAGAATCGACCTTTGGCATGATGATGGTCAAAGGAGAAATCTCCAATTATGTTTTAGCGAGTTCAGGACATAGCTACTTCAGTCTAAAAGATGAAAAAGCTCAAGTAAAATGTGCTTTTTTTGCAGCAAATCAACGCCAAAATACCCTAGCAAAACTGCAAAATGGACAAAAAATAATTGCCTATGCCAAGGTTAGTCTGTATGAGCCAAGAGGAGATTATCAGCTCATCATTTCTAAAATTGAAGATGATGGCATTGGGCTTTTATACCAACAATTCATTGAACTCAAAAATCGCCTTGCGCAAGAGGGGCTATTTGATCAAGTACATAAAAAACCTGTCCCTAAATATCCTAAACATTTAGCAATCATCACATCGCCTGTTGGTGCAGCGCTTCATGATATCAAAACAACACTTGTTCGGCGGTTTCCATTATTAACTTACACACTGTATCCCAGTGAGGTACAAGGTGCGAATGCAGCAAGTCAACTCACTTATGCCATCGAAAAAGTCATTAGCGATAAGCTTGCGGATTGTATCATTTTAGCCAGAGGTGGTGGTAGTCTCGAAGATTTATTTGCCTTCAACGATGAAATGTTGGCAAGAACGATTTATGGCAGCCCTATTCCAATTATTACAGGCATTGGCCATGAAACTGATTTTACAATTGCTGATTTTGTTGCCGATCTACGTGCCGCTACACCTACTGCAGCTGCAGAGAAAGCAAGCCCAAACCAATTTGAATGTTTTGCTTATTTGACTCAAGTACAAGGACGCATTAGTGCTGAAATGAAACAGCAGCTATTACGCCTAAAACAAAAACTACTTTTTGTTACCAAACGCTTTGATAATCCTGAAAAAATCCTCTTTAACCCTTGGCAGCGCTTGGATTTTCTGCACAGAAATCTCATTAATTTTTCTAGCATGATGATCAAAAAAAATATGCATCAATATCAAACCTTAGAGGCCAAACTTTTATATTTAAATCCAAAGCAACAAATCAATATCAAATTGTCTAAACTTGAACATTTACAACATCAATTACAACTCAAGATTCAACAACAGCTTGAATTAAAAAGCCTTAAATTAAAAAATCTTAATCAATCGCTAAATACCTTAGGACCTCAAGCTACACTAGATCGCGGATACGCCATAGCCCTGCAAAAAGAACAGGTACTGCTTGATGCCAACGATGCCATGTTGTTCCAGGATATTGAAGTGATCCTTGCTAAAGGACGAATTAAAGCCAATATTTTTGAGAAAAAAACATGAACAAGCTTGCAAATCTTGCCTATTACCTACAACAAAGCATTCATGACAGTATTGGCTTTTTTATTAACCTAGCTGTATTGCTCTTAATAATTCTGTTTCTCAATTTCAAGTCACACTACCGCCTTAGTATTTTTGGCATTATCCCTCGTCATTTATTTGGCTTAATTGGTATACCCTTGGCGCCATTTCTCCATGCAAACTTTAATCATCTATTTTTTAATTTCTTTCCTTTTTATGTGTTAAGTTTGATGTTAATTACCAATGGTTTTGCATTTTATTGGCAACTCTTATGGTTGCTCATTGTCATTTCAGGTATCGGTATTTGGCTTTTTGGTCGCAAAGGCATTCATATTGGTGCTAGCGCTTTAGTGACTGCATTATGGGGTTTTTTAGTCATGGATATGTTCTATAACCCAACTATCTTGAGTGTGCTAAATGGGGTTATTTGTATTTATTATTTCTTTGGTATTTTTTTAGGTATTTTCCCAAATGAAGACAAGGTCTCTTGGGAAGGACACTTGATTGGCTTAATTAGTGGTGCTGGGCTTTATTGGCTAGCCATTCACATCAAGTCAATCGGCGCTATCGTGTTTAGTCAAGGCGTATTGATTCATTGTCCATTGCCAGGATTGCCATAAAGAAAGTATAATATATGTTTTACTTAATACTCGCCCATGCTTAGCTCAATTGGACAAGCCTTTCTAAATATTGCATTTGGCTTATATCTTATTTTATATCTGCCACAAATTCGGCATAATATGCGCCACAAGCCCTTTGAGCGCATGAGTCTTGCCATGCATTTCATGTTATTTTTAGCTTATAGCTGTGACTTGTTTTATGGGATTGGCAGACATATGCCTTGGCAATATATCACTGTATCCTTGGTTGGTTTGAGTTGCCTCGTGACCCAACATCTGCAATGGTGCGCATATCATTACCAAGTAAACCCACAAGTAGCAACTAAGCTTTTTTTACAAGGTGTTTGCCTTATTTTGTTACCATTTTCTCTATATCTAAATTTTCCAGAATCAACATGGCAAATGCATTTACAAGCATGGATTGCACGCCTTGGTTTTCTGCTGCATTTTTTACCACAAATCATCCAATATCATCGTCAACAATTCAGACGTGATGCCATCAATATTCATTACCTTGGACTGAGCCTGTGTTTGAGCATATGCGATCTCATCGCAGCATGGTGCCTGCATTGGGATACCGCAAATATTTTAGGAAGTGTAGTGAGTTTAAGCCTGAAACTTTATTTATGCGCTCAAATAGTACGCCAAGCATCTTGGGCAAGAGAAATTGACCGAACTTTTT
>RGPR01000149.1 GCA_010030245.1 Gammaproteobacteria bacterium | reverse complement strand
TGATTGATGCACAAGCGCAACAAAACAAGCCTGCAGCTGCCAACCAATGTGAAGAGCATCTAAAAGTGCATGGGTTGCTGAGCCGTGCATATGCAGCTTGCAATTACTCATTTTACAGCAGAGGTTTCACCATCCAAGCTGATGACTGCACTAAGCGGCTGGGCAATAGGGACAGCAAACAATTATTTGTGCAAGGCACGACAGCGTTTGATGAGCGTGTAAAACAGATGGGACAGGCAACGCTGTGTGCAAAGATACTGAAAGATTTCCCATACACTGTGCGCCAGTGAACAGGCTGCTGCACAAGCCACTAAAGACACATTGTGTGGTTAGCTGCTAGCTAGCCTGAATGTCATTTTATGCGGGACAGGCATATGTGAAATAATACTTACGAAATAAGTGTTGTGACGGCAGCGTTTGTATGTTCATATGTTTGCTCTGCATAATAAAATAACTTGTTAAGCCTTCTTTGCCCATAGTGAAGGAGGCTTTTTTTTGAGATTATTTTACAATACAATTTTCGGTATAAGCCATTAAACTAACTTTGTGTAGCTAGCTACTAGCCAACCTAAACGCCATCGCCAAGTCATCTGATGTCATCTGTGTTCTAGCTGCCATCAGTCGCTTTGCTTGCAAGGCAGCTGCCATTTTACGCAGTTTTTGTTTTTTTGCATTTGCCTCTGCTGTGTCCATATCTGATGCAGGCACAGGGTCAGGTATGGGCTTTGATTTGCCATCTGCAGTTTTGTATGTGTCTGCAGGCAAATTGAATGGGGCAAAAGCCTCGTCTATCTCACTACATTTCATTTGGAACCTGCTGCTTATTTTCAATTGCTGAGTTTTGTCTGTTCCGCAAAGCTGACACAACAGCTGAGATTTGCTCAGCCGTTATGTATGTCTGTATGCCTCTGTGTATGTGCCATTGGCTGATGAAAGCACTGATTTCTGCATCAGTCTGCTTGCGCCATCTATCCACATAATGTGTGTTTTGCCACATACAGCTAATAGCCAAATGCGCTGCATGTGCAGACAGCAATTCAGCCACTTTCATTTCACACGCTCTGTGAGCAACAGATGCAATTGCTCCGTTAGCTTTTTGGCTGTGCTACGCATGTGGCGTGGCAAGTCTGCGCTTGTGCGTGTTTTGATGCGTGTTTGCAGCGTTACCAATGCGCTGACGCTGAGTGGGCGGTTCAGTGATTTGGCTGCACTGAACCAACTTGTCTGTTTGCCGCACAATGCGCTGAATTCATATTGGTTGTTTACAAATCCCATAGCGCGGCAAGTCTCGTATAATGCCTGGAGAAAGTCGTTGTGTTTTTGCATCAGTTATTTATGTCGCAAACACAGAACCACTTTAATTTAAGCTATCACTGCGATGGAAGTTTCCCTGCTGGAATGAAAAGAATGAAGTGAAATTCATCCTTGTTCCAGCGGTGTGCCTGATTTCCAAAACTCCGGAGCTCAAGCATCCAAGAAGAGAAAAACAAAATGCTCGAGCACACAGCTGCAGACATGATTTGAATGTCATGCAGCTGTGTGTGAAGAGCAGCTGACGCGCAGTGTCAGCTAACAGCTTTAACCAAATGCATTTATTTAGAATATAGTTCAGCAGATAATTTACTGTAAATCACTTACATTTAGGTTTATATATATGCATTGATATCATGTCTGGGTAGTTATTTTTAACGAGAAATCTAGTTTATATTCATTATTCATTTTGTATCCCAAATAATCATTGATCATGGCATTAGAGCTATCGATGCATAATTCCATTATCATGCGCTGCTTTTCAATATAGGTCTTATTACCGAAGCTATTTGGTCCGACAAAGGTGTCAAAGACGGAGTTATCCGGCTTGATGGTTAGATAAGTTAAAAGCATGCCATTTTGCCTGGGCCTTCGATCATTAATATTTCTCATATATAACCATGCCCATACCACTAACGCTCTCCAGAATTGATTGTTCGATTTGAACCTATCAGCTCTGGTAACTCTGCTTATTAACTCATCTAATGCAAATTGCTGTAATTGCTTATCATCAGGTGTTTGACCTGTATTTTGCCTAATAACGCGAGTGTATTCTCTGCTACCAGCTGAACCTTCGCGTGAGAATTGTCCTCGTGCAAAATCTTTGATAACTGGTCGGAAGATAATTTGATTTGTTCTATCATCTAGTAGGTAGAAAAAAACAACGAAGTCAGTATTACGTGCAACTTCTATTGGTATTTGAACGTTTGGTAAAGGGATAGCGTTGCGTGCCATTTATTTGTTCTCCATAACATAAAGAAGCGAATTTAATGTCAGCATAAAATTAGTGACATTGTGATTATTGAAAGATTAGTCGACACGTATGATAGGGAGCGGCAGATCAATAAAGACAGATAAAATTAAATATATAAGATGAAAATAACATTCATATCCACTTATCGATTTCCATTGCAATACTCCCTTGATTAATATGTTTCTGATAAATTGTATGATTTGGGTTATTCGGTGAAAAATCTCTGCATCACATCTTTGGATGTTTGCTCGCGTAATTGACGACCTTTAGCTATTTTTGTTTTTACGAATTTCTTTTCATCTTTAGTGATGGGCATCTTATGTTTCATCATTATCAATAATTCACTATACCTGATACGTTGTTCATCAGGTTCGTCACGAAGTGCCAGATATCCATCATTTCGATTTTTCTTTTCATAAAGAAACCTTAATAAAGCTGGATTGTTATGCTTTGTTCACTGAATATTTCATAGATAACCATAAATTACCTTCCTCGCTTATATGTATGACACCGTTATTCTTGGTTTTCATATATGCAGGCAACTTATTCACGGCATCAACGACATTATTAAAGATGGTGAATTTCTCGAAAAAAGGGTCGCGAGACTTATAATTTCGCGATGAGAAATAATTTACATTTCTAGTAGGATTTGGTTCAAGGAATGGGGGCTTAAATGTATCCAGATATATGGTTCTGCTATTGTAGCCTGTATTTGTTTTGAAATCGAATTTACGAGAGCTATCTGCCAGAAATATATGGTATTCACCACTGAATGGCGTCACGTTCACAATTTCATTCTCAGGTGTTCGCCAATTGCAGTGAAACATGCTGGTGATAATGCCATCCATGTATGGATTATCTTCGGTCATGTAGGGGGCAACAAGCTAATTGCGAACATGCTGATTGGATTTCAATTTATTCATTTGCTCAGTCCAACCAGCTAATGTGTCTGGAAAACGCATGATAATCTCCAAAATATGCCAATATGATTAGTTGAAGAATTTTTTGAATGCAGGAAATCGCTTGTCGTCAGATTTTGATAGACTTACTGCTTGGTTATTTTCCATGCGCTGATGATTAAGTCGAGCTGCCAATGTCTGGCTGGTCAATGCAGTGCCTAAGCCTAGATCGTTGGCACCTATGCCGTATCTGGTATCGGTTTCAGCTATGGCTTCAGTCAGTATTCTTACCTTGCACTCATCACGCGTATCTATATTGCCTTTACGAAATACCATGCGCGGCATGCCTTCAGGGCACAGGCTTATGGTGTTCTGTTCAGGATCGTCGCTGTAGCCAGCCTCGATATAGATTTCTGCC
>RGPR01000148.1 GCA_010030245.1 Gammaproteobacteria bacterium | reverse complement strand
TCATGATATGCACGATATTATCAAGGTACTTGATCAAGATGACAGTAAACCCCTATTGACGAGTTTCAGTCATTTTAAATCAAGCGATTCTGAAGAACCTATTTTAAAACGCCCAAGAACAAATGCGCCAACGCCAAGTTGAAGCGCGGTAAAGCCTAAGTACAAAATACCTAGGCTGTAAACATCTGCTGTATGTAAGCAAATGTGGCAAGGCATGCCATAGCCTCCCCACCCTCTGGTTTGCCAGGCTTACTAGATACATTCCAGGCCATTAAATCAAAATGAGCCCAAGGAATATCATTCCCAATAAAACGCTTTAAAAATAATGCTGCCGTAATTGCGCCGGCATAAGGCGATGAGCTTGAGTTGCACATATCAGCAATTGTTGAATCAAACATTGTATAATAAGGCTCATATAAAGGAAGCTGCCAAACCGGATCACGACATACCTCGCCCATTTGCATCAATTGCGCTGCCAGATCACGATCATTGGAAAATACTGCTGATATTTCTGTACCCACAGCAGTTCTGGCAGCCCCAGTTAAAGTCGCAAAATCTAAAATCATCTTGGGATTTAACTCAGATGCCAATACCAACGCATCTGCCAACACCAATCGACCTTCTGCATCGGTATTATCAATTTCAACATGCAAGCCATTACGCATACGGATAATATCCCCTGGACGATAGGCCTCGCCATCAATGGCGTTTTCAACTGCGGGAATGAAGACTTCTAAGCGAACCGGCAAAGCAAAATGCATAATAAGTTGGGCAAGCCCAATCACTTGCGCAGCCCCGCCCATGTCTTTTTTCATGGTACGCATGCCAGATGCAGGCTTTAAGTCCAAGCCACCAGAATCGAAACAAACCCCTTTCCCAACCAAACAAACCAAAGGATCTTTTGTCTTCCCCCAAGTCAAACGCAAAAGCCTTGGCGCTTGCAGCGCGGCACGTCCGACAGCGTGAATGGCAGGAAAATTTTCACTTAATAAATCATCACCAACAATATTTGAAAATTGCCCTCTAAAACGTTGGGCAAGGCTTTTTAACACATCACCTAAGTCTTTTGGCCCCATGTCTTCAGCTGGGGTATTAATTAAATCACGAACCTTATAAACAGCGTCACAAAGTACACTGACAACCGCTAATTGTTGACGACTTAAATGTAAAACTCTAGGCTCGCTATGATTGGCTTTGTAACGCACAAATTTATACTGGGCAAGCCCCCAAGCCAAGACATCATGATCTGACACATCTTCAGCTAAGGCATAACTCCCTTTCGGCAACCTTAAAGCAGCCTGAGCAATGGCTAAAAAATATTTATTTTCTTGCACGCCAAGTAGAACCTTTTCAAGACGGCCTTCTTGATTTAGAACCAAGAGCACTTCACCAACTTGGGCATTAAAAGTTTGCCAAGTCAGTTGTGAAGCATATGATGTTGCTAATTTTTGCCATTGCGCCCCAGTTACAAAATTAATTTGAACCGCATTGTGTTCACTTTCTCGATAAAATTTATCCGCTTGCATCATGCTCCTCCTAATCCCCTAAATTCTTGCCACTTAAAGCCTGTGATGAATAATCCAATCAAATAAATAAGAATCGCCGCACTGACATGCCCCATTAAGGTTAATAGACGCCATCCCATTTTGATTTGATACCAATGGCTTAAGTCACCTTGAACCCAACATAAATACAATCCCATGATCACATTGGCAAATAACAACTGTAGCAAAAATTTACCCCAGCCAGCTTGCAAATGGTAAACACCCTTTTTCTTTAAGAGATAAAACAAACAAAATGCATTAAAATAACCAGCTAAACTTGATGCTAACGCTAGCCCTGCATGTTTTAAAGGGTAAACCAATAATGCACACAATATGGAATTGACAAGCATTGAAAACGCCCCAATTTTGACAGGGGTTTTAATATTTTGTTTAGAATAAAAGCCTGAAGCCAAGACTTTAATCACCATAAATGCGGGAACACCTAAGCCTAGGGTTATTAAGCTCTTTTGGGTTTGTAAAACATCAACTGCAAAAAACTGGCCGTAACCAAAACAAGTCGCCACCAATGGCATGGAAAATATGGCCAAACCTATCGCTGCGGGCAGACCTACTAATAAAATCATTCTCAAGCCCCAATCAAGGGTCTCAGAAAATTTATGCTGCTCATCATTGGCATGCTTGCGCGATAAATTAGGCAAAATCACCGTCGCAATTGCCACCCCGAAGACCCCTAAGGGAAAATCAGTGAGCCTATCGGTATAATAAAGCCAAGTCACACTACCTACCGGTAAAAAAGAAGCAAACATGGTATCCACCAACAAATTAACTTGAGCCACACTCACACCAAACAATGCAGGCACCATTAATTTCAACACACGTTTAACACCTGGATCAGACCACTGCATCTTGGGCCATACCCATAAATGTTTTTGGTGTAAAAATGGAAGCTGGAGCAGAAATTGTAAAACACCTGAAATCAATACCCCCCATGCCAGTGCAAATACTGGGGGGCTAACATGATGACGCCCCCAAATGGCTGCGATAATCATCACAATATTTAAAATGACTGGCGTAAACGCTGGCAAACCAAAATACCCATAGGTATTAAGGGCAGCACCGGCCATGGCTGTTAATGAAATAAACATTAAATAAGGAAAAGTAATGCTTAGCATTTGACTTGCCCAAAGGGCTCGAATACCTCCCGACTCAAAACCAGGGGCAAAAATTTTAACCACTAAAGGCGAACCTATCATCCCCAATATGGATATCATCAATAGGGCAAAACCGAGACAACCCGATACTCGGGCTAAAAATTGCCTTACCGCCTCAAAATCTTGTTTTTGTTGATATTCGGCCAGAACAGGAACAAAGGCTTGCGAAAAAGCACCTTCTGCAAATAAGCGTCGCATGAAATTGGGAATACGGAATGCCAAATAGAACGCATCCATACCAGCTTGGGCCCCGAAAATTTGCGCTATCAACATATCTCGCACAAAACCAAACATACGAGAACAAAATGTCATAAGCGACACTAAAGAAGTTGCTCTTAGATAACTTTGTTTTTTTTCTACAATTGTTGCTGCAGCCATAATTTGAGTGTCATTAAACATGAATTGCTCCATTGTACCCAAGTTCTTCTAAAGAAAAAGAGCTAAATAAAAAAATATTAACAAGAAGCGAATCCACACCTTGACAATTGGCAAGCATTCAGGCATATTCTACAATCTTAGTCTGTAATTAATTTTTTTCGTTGGAGTATATGTTGTGGCGAATATAAAATCAGCAATTAAACGTGCTCGCCAAAATGATAAATTGCGTTTACGCAATGCCAGTGCACGTTCAATGCTTCGCACATTTATCAAAAATGTTGTTAAAGCAATCGAAACCAAACAACTTGATGTTGCCAAAGACGCTTTCCAAAAAGCACAACCTGTAATTGACAAAGCTACAAAAAAAGGCTTGATTCATGCCAATAAAGCTGCGCGCATTAAAAGTCGCTTATCATTACAAATTAAAGGTCTTGCTGCTTAACCAATGGTTCTGTCGCTCTAAGTCCGAACTCCCGAACTTGTTATTTAAGTTCGGGTTTTTTTATTATTACTAGGAAATTTATGGCTAAAGAAGATCAAATTGAAATGGCTGGTACTGTAATCGATACCCTTCCCAACACGATGTTTAGAGTTGAGTTAGAAAA
>RGPR01000147.1 GCA_010030245.1 Gammaproteobacteria bacterium | reverse complement strand
TCTGCCCAATGTGCTGTCATAAAATCTGATGTGACGACAGCCCTTAATGCCACGATATATTCATAAGTTCTGCCATCACCCATGACACCCACAGATTTCACGGGTAAAAATACAGCAAAAGCTTGTGATGTTTTTTCGTACCAACCTGAATGAATCAATTCTTCAATAAAAATAGCATCCGCACGTCGAAGTAAATCTGCAAATTCTTTTTTGACTTCACCTAAGACACGAACACCTAACCCAGGTCCAGGGAAGGGGTGACGGTATACCATGGCATGAGGCAGACCTAATGCCACACCTAATTCACGCACCTCATCTTTAAAGAGTTCGCGAAGGGGTTCTAAGAGTTTTAAGTTGAGCGTTTCTGGTAAGCCACCTACATTGTGATGGCTTTTAATCGTATGTGCTTTTTTAGTTTTTGCTGATGCCGATTCAATGACATCAGGATAAATTGTGCCCTGAGCTAACCATTTGGCTTGAGGTAGTTTTTTGGCTTCATGTTGAAATACTTCCACAAATTCGCGACCAATAATTTTTCGCTTTTGTTCGGGATCCTTCACACCCTTAAGATCGTTCAAGAATTTATCTGAGGCATCCACATGAATGACTTTGACACCCAAATTATCATGAAATGTTTTCATGACTTGTGTCGCTTCGTTTAAACGAAGTAGACCATTGTCAACAAACACACAAGTAAGTTGATCGCCAATTGCGCGATGAATAAGTGCTGCAGCAACGGATGAATCTACCCCTCCTGATAAACCTAATATGACTTCATCATCTTTGACAGTCTTTTGAATATGTTTGATTGCTGTTTCAATATAATTAGGCATCGTCCAGCTTGGTTTGCATTCGCAAATTTGAGTGACAAACTGTTTCAGGATATTAAAGCCTTGTTTGGTGTGGGTCACTTCCGGATGGAATTGCACACCATAGAAATTTTTTGTTTCATGCATCATGCCGGCAATGGGGGTGGATGCATTACTTGCAATTACTTTAAATTGTGGTGGAAGTTCTGTCACTTTATCGCCATGACTCATCCATACATCTAAAAGCCCATGACCTTCTGAGTTTGTTTTGTCTTGAATGTTGCTTAAAAGAGGGGAGTGATTATGCGCTCTAATTTCGGCGTAACCAAATTCACGTGTATGTGCATTTTCAACCTTACCGCCAAGTTGCGCTGCCATGGTTTGCATGCCATAGCATATACCTAAGACTGGAATGCCCAATTCAAAAACGATTGGAGGTGCGATAGGTGTATCTGATTCGTAAACTGAGTTAGGCCCGCCTGACAAAATAACACCTTTTGGATTAAATGCTTTAATATCTTCCGCGCTCATGTCATACGAATGTAGTTCTGAATAAACATGCATTTCACGCACACGACGCGCGATGAGTTGTGTGTATTGTGAACCAAAATCAAGAATGAGAATTTTATCCATAGGATTTAAAAAGCCTCCCGAAAGAGAGGCTTGTTTATGAAGATTTTTAAATTAATCGACACGGTAATTCGGTGCTTCTTTGGTTATCTGCACATCATGCACATGGGATTCACGCATACCTGCACTTGTGATTTGAACAAAGTTAGCTTTATTACGCATCTCATCAATCGTTCTAGCACCCACATAACCCATGGAAGCTCGAAGCCCGCCCATGAGTTGATGAATGACATTGATCACACTTCCCTTATAGGGTACACGACCCTCAATACCTTCAGGCACTAATTTGTCTGCATTATTCTCACTATCTTGGAAGTAACGATCAGACGAACCTTTTTGCATCGCACCAATAGAACCCATGCCACGATAGGACTTATAAGATCTTCCTTGGAAGAGCTCAACCTCACCTGGTGCTTCTTCGGTACCTGCAAACATCGAGCCTAGCATGACTGAATTTGCTCCTGCCGCAATCGCCTTTGCAACGTCACCCGAGAATCTGATACCACCATCACCAATGAAAGGAATATTAAGTTTATTGAGTGCTTCAGCCACATTGCTGATCGCGGATATTTGAGGAATACCTACACCCGCCACAATTCTTGTTGTACAAATAGAACCTGGACCGATACCCACTTTGACACCATCAGCCCCCGCATCTACAAGCGCTTTAGCGGCATCCGCTGTGGCGATATTGCCACCAATAACTTCAATATTTGGAAAATGTTTTTTAACCCAAGTCACGCGATCTAATACACCTTGCGCATGACCGTGCGCGGTATCCACGACAATCACATCGACATTAGCATGCGCTAATAATTCGACACGCGCTTCAGTACCTTCACCGACACCCACCGCAGCCCCTGCACAAAGTCGACCTTTATCGTCTTTACAAGCAAAAGGATGATCCGATGACTTTTGAATATCTTTGACCGTGATGAGACCTTTGAGTGCATCATTTTTATCCACGACTAAAACGCGTTCTAAACGATGATGGTGAAGTAAACGAATCACTTCCTCTTTCGATTCACCTTCTTTAACGGTTACCAATCGATCGCGTGGTGTCATGATATTTTTAATGGATTGATCGAGATTGGTTTCAAAACGTAAATCTCGATTGGTGACGATACCAACAATCTTGCCGCCATCTATCACAGGTAAACCTGAAATTTTATGGAGTTGAGTGAGTTGCATCACGTCCCGAACCGACATATTAGGTTCGATCGTAATAGGATCATTCACCACACCCGATTCAAAACGCTTCACACGCGAAACTTGGTGTGCCTGTTCTTGAGGCGTCATGTTTTTATGAATGATACCCAAACCACCTTCTTGAGCGAGCGCAATCGCGAGTCTTGATTCGGTGACGGTATCCATCGCAGCGGACACAATCGGAATATGTAGCTTAATTTTTTTTGTGAGTTGAGTCTTTAAATTAACTTCACGAGGTAATACTGTGGAATGAGCTGGAACCAGGAGCACATCATCGAAAGTGAGTGCTTGTTGTATTAAACGCATCTTTATAATCCTTTGCGCAAAACGAAATTATACAGAAAAAGTCTCGTTTTAGCTAAGAAATCATAGGGCTTTAAGGACTATCTCCACCTTTTTTCATGACTTTACCCTCGGCTGCACGTTGACGTCTAATCTCTTTAGGGTCCGCAATCAGAGGACGATAGATTTCGATACGATCGCGTTCACGCATCACATGATCGAGCTGTGTCAACTTTCCAAAGATACCGATTTGATTCACACTCAAATCAATTTCGGAAAATTTTTTTATGATGCCTGAGAGTTGAATGGCTTCTTGCGCTGTCGTTCCAGGCTTAACCTTGATAGGAATAATGAGCTGCTTTTTTGGTAATGCGTAAGCAACCTCAATTAAAATTTCGTTTGGCATAAGCTATTTTTTTTACTTTTGAGTTATTTTGCGTATATTTTATCAGCTTGGCTCACAAAACCATCGACAAAGGTATTCGCAATTTGACTGAATATGGGAGAAATCAATTTATCTAAAATGAAACTTGAAAACTCGTAATGCAAATGAAATTCGATACTGCATGCTTCTTCATTAATTTTATGAAAAATCCAATAACCTTCCAATACCTTAAAAGGGCCATCGATCAATTTTAAATCTATGCGATATGGGTAATCTTTAGTATTTTGCGTGGTGAAGCTTTGATTCACCCCACTATATTTAATATGGATAGAAGCTCTTGTGATTTCACTATTTCGCTCTAACACTTTTGAACCACCACACCAGGGTAAAAATAAAGGATAGTCTTCAATACGATCGACAAGGTTAAACATCTTCTCATCAGAGTGATTCACAATCACATTTTTTTTGACATC
>RGPR01000146.1 GCA_010030245.1 Gammaproteobacteria bacterium | reverse complement strand
TGCAGATATATATCTGCAAAATAGCTTCAGTGAATCTTGGGTACTTGAAGATGGTAAAGTTAAAAGAGGACATTTTTCGATTAACCGTGGTGCAGGCATTCGAGTCATTAGTGATGAAAAAACTGGTTTTGCCTATTGTGATGAAATCGATTTTCAAGCCATCCAACAAGCATTAACTGCTGCTAAAAGTATTTCACAACAAGGTGAATCAAAAACTCATCAAGCGATGCAGATTGCGCCGAAACAATCACTGTACCCCGCTATTAATCCCATCAAATCTATGGATAGTGTCGAGAAAATTCAACTACTCCATGAACTAGATCATTTTGTTCGACAACTAGATTCACGGATCACTGAGGTGCATGCGAGTATTTCTTCAGAATACGATGTCATTGGCATTATCAATTCAGAAGGCTTAAATTGTGGTGATGTAAGGCCGCTTGTCCATATTGGTGTGACCGTATGGATTGAAGAAAAAGGCAAACGTGAAAGTAGTCGTTCCTCAGGTGGCGGACGTTATGATTTATTAGAACTTAAAAAAGACCACTTCATTGAAAAAATCGCCAAGCAAGCGGTACATGAAGCAAGTATTAAACTTGAAAGTCAGGCTGCTCCTGCAGGTTCGATGGAAGTTGTATTAGGTTCAGGATGGCCTGGCGTCTTACTTCATGAAGCAGTTGGTCATGGCCTAGAGGGGGACTTCAACCGTAAAAACCTCTCGACATTTTCTCATCAAATGGGGCAACAAGTGGCCGCAAAAGGTGTCACTGTAGTTGATAATGGCACCCTTCCCAATCGTCGTGGTTCATTAAATATTGATGATGAAGGCACGCCTACTCAATGCACAACTTTGATTGAAGATGGTAAATTGGTAAACTTTATGCAAGATAAACTCAATGCCCGTTTAATGAATATGTTACCTACTGGAAATTGTCGCCGTGAAAGTTATGCTGCTATTCCCATGCCGCGGATGACCAATACGTATATGCTGGCAGGCCATCATGATCGTGAAGAAATCATTGCTTCTGTTAAAAAAGGTATTTATGCTGTGAATTTTTCAGGCGGCCAAGTTGACATCACCAGCGGGCAATTTGTATTTACCTTATCTGAAGCATATATGATTGAAAACGGTCGCATCAGTTACCCCATTAAGGGCGCAACCCTAATAGGCAATGGCCCTGAGGTCATGAAAAAAATATCCATGATTGGAAATGATTTGGCGCTCGATCCCGGCATGGGTGTTTGCGGAAAAGACGGTCAAAGTGTTCCTGTAGGTGTTGGCCAACCAAGCTTAAAAATTGATGACATCGTTGTCGGTGGTACTGCCGTCTAAACATAAGGGATATATCAATGGATTTATTTGGGAAATTTTCGCATAAATCGTTAACACTTCAAAATCGAATTGTGATGGCCCCACTGACTCGCTGCCGTGCAGCTCAAGATGGTGTTCCTAGCCCTTATGCAGCTGAGTACTATGCACAAAGAGCTAGCGCAGGATTAATGATTTCAGAAGCCACGTGTATTTCAGCACAAGCCAAAGGTTACGCATTTACGCCTGGAATTTATACTGATGCACAAATTAGTAACTGGCAGAAAATTACCGAAAACGTTCATGCCCATGGTGGAAAAATCTTTTGTCAGCTATGGCATGTTGGACGTATTTCACATCCATCTCTTCAGGAGGACAATGCCCTACCAGTTGCGCCAAGCGCCATTTGTCCCGAAGGTGAAGCATTTACAGAAACTGGTCCACAAAATTTTGTCACCCCAAGAGCTCTTGAAACCGATGAGATTCCCGGCATTATTGAGCAATATGTGCATGCAGCAATTGCTGCAAAAAAAGCTGGTTTTGATGGCATAGAACTTCATGCTGCTAATGGGTATTTACTCGACCAATTCATGCGCTCAGGTAGTAATTTGCGCCAAGACCAATATGGTGGGACAATCGAAAACCGCATTCGCTTAACCTTAGAAGTCATTGACGCCCTTCTTAAGATCTGGCCTAAAGATTGCATCGGCATTCGGCTATCACCAGTTGCAAGCTATCATAGCATGCATGATGACAACCCGATGGCTACCTTCATGGCGCTCATTTTGGCATTAAACAAACGAGACATTCTATATATTCATTGTGTCGAAGCATCTGAAAGAGCACATCGCCCGAATCAAGAAACCTTTGATTTTCTTAAACTTCGACTGGCCTTCAATGGCCTCTATATCGCCAATAACTGCTACACCAAAACACTTGCAATATCAGCACTAGAACATCATGATGCTGATTTAATTTGTTTTGGCCGTCCATTTATTGGCAATCCAGATTTGGTCGAACGCCTACGGCATGACTACCCTTTAACTGAAGCACCAATGAATACCTGGTATGGTGGTGGTGCCCAAGGCTATATCGATTGGCCCTGCCATTTGAGACAGCTTGTTGACAAAATATAAAATATGATTAATGATAGTATTCGGGTGTAAAGAAATTACTTGTAAAATTCCTATGAGTTGATCACATGAACCCTTTCAGGAAGACTGTTCAGAAGCCGTCTCCATTAATTCTTCAACAAGAGTTCAGTCTTCTTTCACCCCATCATCAGCAAACATTCAATAAAATACTAGCAAAAGATTCTATTCATTTTGATAAGTTTAGTAAAAAAGTTCAAGCCAATGATATTCAATTAAACGCAAACATGCTTGAAAAAATGCTAGATCACCTTCACATGCAATATCGCATCCCATTACAATCGATTTCTAAAGAGAAGTTAAAAGAGCAACTAGGACAAGAAATACATATTATCAGTCATCTTGAACAAGAGATTTGGTTCGACTTATTGAGCAAACTTGACATATGGTCAAACTTTATGTTCCATCATGATGAAATATTTTATTTTTTAGCTTTGAGTAATAGCTTACTGATCCAAGATAAATCACCTCACTTTCATGTTGTTAATCTGCAAAGTAAAAAAACCATCTTTTGGAAAAAGAAAACAGAGTTGCCTGTTCAATCTACTTTCTCATTTATCTATGAAAAATTTAAGTATTTTCACTGGGACCTTATTCCATATGCCAAGCGTCCTATGGATTTAAATGAATTATTCTGTTTACTTGAAGATGCAGCCCTTAGCTCTAATTTTCTCTATATTCATCCTGAGCATATCGATTTTAACCGAGCCCTCAATGCATCAGCACTAATTCATTCAGTCTTATATACATTTCCATCAGCGATCCCTGATTATCAAGCCTATCAATTGGATAAAATCAAACAAAGCCAAAATTATCATTTATTTAAAGATACTGAGCTTGATGGTTTGATCCAGTTATCTCAAGAAGAATCACTTTATGGTCGTCACCATGTTTTAAATGATTATAATAAACTCGGTTTTTTAATGAGCTTTAAAAGTGTGATTCAATACATTATTGAACACAATAAAAAAACCAGCACTTTAAAGAAAAACCCACGTTCAGCGACATTAATGAAAACAGTTTTAGATGAAATACTGGCACCTGATTTTAATCAAAAAGTCATGCTATACACCCAAAATGTCTCTAAACGCTTGGTATTTATCTTTAATCGCATGAATACCATTGGTTATTTAATGCGTTCTCCCGTATTAAAATCAATGGGCTATCATCCCCTAATTAACTCCGAGTTACCCATCAAATTTGCTAAAAATCTTGATTTATTCATGAAACATTTCAAAAACTTTTCAACCCAAACTCAGGAACATATTATCCAAGAATGCATCAATTATATCCATGATGATATGCAAAATTTACTTTTAGAAAGAAACCCTGAATCAAAATCAACACGCGCTCCAGAGATTAAATAACTAACTGGCATTACGCTCATGCCAAAGGAGA
>RGPR01000145.1 GCA_010030245.1 Gammaproteobacteria bacterium | reverse complement strand
GACGGGGGTTCGATTCCCCCCAGCTCCACCAATTAAAGGCTTCATAAAGCATCACCAAGAGTTAAAAAGCTATATAAATCAATAACTTATATAACAATACTCAACTCATAACACATCACGAAAATTCTTTCATTAATAAACCTTCAAGTCTTAAATTTTGGCTGTAATGGTAAAATTACATTATGACTATTCTCGTGACAGGTGCTGCAGGTTTTATTGGGTCTAACTTTGTATTAGATTGGTTGGATCAATCAGAAGAAGATGTGGTTTCTTTGGATTTATTAACCTATGCTGGCAATCTAGAAAATTTATCCTCTTTAAATAACAATTCTCACCATCATTTTGCGCAAGGCAATATCGGCGACCGTGATTTAGTCTCAAGCCTCCTAAAAAAATACCAGGTGAGAGCGATTGTAAACTTTGCAGCTGAAAGCCATGTGGATCGATCAATTCATGAATCAAAAAATTTTATCGATACCAATATTTTAGGTACTTACAATCTTCTTGAATCGACAAGAAGTTATTGGAATGATTTAGATCAAAATTTAAAACAAGATTTTCGTTTTTTACATATATCCTCTGATGAAGTGTATGGATCACTTAATTTAACTGATCCCCCTTCAAATGAAAAAGACCCTTATAAACCTAATAGCCCATATAGTGCGAGCAAAGCTGCAAGCGATCATTTGGTCCGCGCGTGGTTTCAGACTTATAAGTTACCAGTCCTTACAGTTAACTCCGCCAATAATTATGGACCATACCAATTTCCAGAGAAATTGATCCCTTTATGCATCTTGAATGCTATAGAGGGCAAACCCCTGCCTATCTATGGTGACGGCCAACAGATTCGTGATTGGCTTTATGTGAAAGACCATAGCAGCGCGATTCGCGAAATTTTAAAGCAAGGCCACATTGGTGACACTTATAACGCCGGTGGTTGGAATGAAAAGACAAATTTAGAAGTCGTCGAAACTTTATGCACTATTTTGAATGAATTAAAACCAAAATCAAATGCCAAAAGTTATGCTGATCAAATCACTTTTGTTAAAGATCGCCCTGGTCACGATAGACGTTATGCGATTGATATTTCGAAATTAGAACATGATTTAGGTTGGAAGCCACAAGAAACTTTTGAGACAGGACTTCGTAAAACGGTTCTTTGGTATTTAGAAAATGGGGCATGGATGAGCCATGTTGTGTCCGGTGAATATCAACATTGGGTTCAAAAGCAATATTCATGAAAATCTTACTTACGGGTAAAGATGGTCAGGTTGGTTTCGCGTTACAAAAAAAATTAGCGTCGGTAGGGGAGGTTATTGCGACCGATCGTAATGAGCTTAATCTAGAAAATTCTTATGCAATAAGAACGTTTATTGGAAAAATTAAACCCGATATTATTATTAATGCTGCGGCTTATACGGATGTTGATAAAGCAGAGTCAGAAATTGAATTAGCGCATAAAGTAAACACAGAAGCCCCTCAGGTTTTAGCTGAAAAAGCATCTCAACTTGATATTCCTATAATTCATTTCTCAACGGATTATGTATTTGATGGTTTAAAAAATAAGCCCTATGTAGAAACTGATCAAACTAACCCTCAATCCGTTTATGGCCAAACAAAATATAAGGGTGAAGAGGCTATTCGACAATACAAGAAACATATTATCTTAAGAACAAGCTGGGTATTTGGAAGTCGTGGGCAGAATTTTTTAAAAATGATATTAAAACTTATTCAGGAAAAAAAATCTTTAAATATCGTGAGCGACCAAAAAGGTACACCAACTTCAGTTGATGCATTAGCTGAAGTGACTTACAACATCGTAAAAACTATTTTAAATAAACCTTGCTTTAAAGATTTTGGGACTTACCATGTCGCCCTTGAAGGTGAAACTAACTGGTATCAATATGCGTGTTTTATAACTGATGAAGTAATACGTTTAGGACTAAAAACAACAATGGCATCTAAAGATATTAAATCAATCTCAATTGATGAATATTTAACAGCAGCCAAACGCCCTATGCATTCAAGATTAAACACGACAAAAATTAAAAAGACCTTCATGCTAGAATTCCCAAGTTGGGAAATGGAAGTAGCAGCAATACTTAAAATCGCTTTGATCAATAATTAAAACGCGTTTAATAAGAAAATATTATTTAAATATGAAAGTGACCCCTTTAAACATTCCAGATGTGCTTTTAATTGAACCTCTTGTATTTGAAGATTCACGCGGCTTTTTTTTTGAAAGTTTCAGAGAAGATATTTTTAAAAATGAAACTTCATTAAATGTTTCTTTTGTACAAGACAATCATTCCAAATCATCTCAAGGCGTGTTAAGGGGGCTTCATTATCAATTACCCCCTCATGCGC
This sequence comes from Gammaproteobacteria bacterium, assembly GCA_010030245.1. Lineage (GTDB taxonomy): Bacteria > Pseudomonadota > Gammaproteobacteria > Legionellales > Legionellaceae > UBA2653. The sequence goes on along the minus strand of RGPR01000145.1, from coordinate 1,555 downwards.
AAGGTAAATTAACGCGCGTTATTCAAGGTGAAGTGTTAGATATAGCTGTTGATATAAGAGAATCCTCACCTACATGCGGACAATATGTTGCAGAAATTTTATCCAGCGATAACAAGAAGCAACTTTATATTCCAGAAGGTTTCGCACATGGCTTTGTAACGCTCTCGCGCACTTCAGAGTATCTTTATAAAACAACAGATTTTTATCATCCTGAATGTGAGCGCTGTATCCTATGGGACGATACTACTTTAAATATAGAATGGCCTAAAGATTTTAGCATTCAGCTATCCCCTAAAGATCTTTTAGGGCAAAGTTTTAAATCGAGTGAATTATTTCCTTGTAAACAATAGATGAAATTAAGATAAAATTACACTTATGAATCTTAATATCATGCAGTGGTTTGATCCTTTCGTTCTCATCTTTATGGGCATGGCATTAGTTCTAAATGGTGGAGTTGCATATTTTTGGCATAAAAAGTTTTATAGAAATTTAGGCCTTAAAACTTACCAAGCTGTTCAGCGCATCCACTTAAATGAAACCCCAAGATTAGGTGGTTTCATTTTTATCTTGTCACTGATTTCTTTTGTGGCATTTTCAAACACCAATGGAAGTATTCAACTTCTTAAAATCATACTCATATGTTTAATCCCAATTATTTTTATAGGAATTAAAGAGGATCTTTTTCATAATGTTGAACCCGCAATTCGATTACTGGCACTTCTATTTGTAGGCTGGTTATTTAGAGCCCAATTTACAGGCCCGCTACCCATATTGACTGACATCCCCTTCATCGGAAAATTACTTCTTCTTCAAGGCGGCATTAGCGTTTTTTATATTTTAAGTATGGTAGCTGTCGCCAACGGTATGAATTTGATTGATGGGGTGAACGGCTTATGTGGAGCAGCGGCTTTATCTATATTAAGTGCACTTTTATTCCTAAGTTATAAAACAGCTGATATTACGATGTTGTCTTTAATTTTTAGCGTGATACTTCTTATAATTCCTTTTATGTTGATGAATTACCCGTATGGCCGAATTTTTTTAGGGGACCTAGGGGCTTATAGTTTAGGTTTAATCGTGAGCATACTCACCATTATTCTTTTTGGCCGTCACCCTGAAATCTCCCCCTGGGGAGCAGTGCTTATTTTGATTTATCCTGCGACTGAAGTGGTATTTAGTTTATTGCGACGTATGGTCAAAGGTGTTTCTATTTATCATGCCGACAAAGCGCATTTGCATCTTAAATTGTTTCATTTTTTTAGGCCGCAACCTCATTACAAAAAAATAGCGAACGCACTAGTGACCCCATCCTTAAGTGGGCTCTGGTTATTTCCTTTACTCGCGATCACTTGGGTTTACCAAAAACCACTTTTTATTTGGATCGCAATCATTCTATTCATTTCGCTATATGTCTTACTTTATGCAGTCATTCCTAACGCTCAAAAAAGTTAGCTAGCTTGAGTTGACAAAGAATCAATCCATTTTTGCATTCTGACACCCCATTTTTTACTTGAACATTTTAAATTAAGTGATACTATTGTTCAATATTGAACAA
>RGPR01000144.1 GCA_010030245.1 Gammaproteobacteria bacterium | reverse complement strand
CCCATGGGGCCAATGAGAAAAATATTTTTAAACTTAACAATACTCATTTTTTTAACTATCCTCGAATATGAGGTTATGGCTAAGTGAACTCTCTTAGACCTTCTCGCGAGAAACAATGCTCACGTACTTATGACGTCGATCTAACAGCTAAAACTAAAAAAGGGTAATTCACCAAATTAGTTTGGGTTTATTTTAGAAGTCGAAACATGGATAGTCAATATAAATGCCTCGTCTTCTAAAATTCATTAGATATCTTTTTAAATTATACCCATTCTTGCTTAATCCCTCAATTATAATTTTTAAAAACCTCACAATCTCAAAAAACTTATTTATCATATAGCGGAAATATTATCTAAAAAGCCCTCCAATTAACCACAAGCAACTTGGTTTTTAACAAACAGATAAGGACTTGATGCATCTTTGTGTACGTCTTTTAATGTATAACAGCTGCAAGAACTCGCTTGCTGCTGTTAAAACTTACAGGTGATAAAAAGTAACAACTCTTCATTGGCAAGACTTTGTGCTTGCCTAGAGAAAAGACCACCAATCAAAGGGATATCTTTTAATAAGGGTATACCCTCTTGTTCTCGATGCTTATCAAATTTATCAATACCACCTAAGACAATTGTCTCGCCGTTTTGCACCACAATATTGGTTTTTAGAAACTTGGTGGCAATCACAGGAACGCCTTGCACTCTTCGACCAGAATCAGCATCTTGATGGATTTCAATATCTAAACGAATACGGGAATGACCTAATACATAAGGCGTGACCTCTAATTTTAGCAAAGCTTTTTTGAAAGCAATCGATGTTGCGCCATTTAAAGAGCTTTCTTGATATGGAATATCCTCACCCGAGGCAATTTGTGCCTTTTCTCGATTTGCAGTCATTAAACGCGGACTTGATATAACCTTTGCCTTACCCGCCCCTTCAAGTGCTGAAAGTTCAGCATCTATATAATCCTGGCCTAATTTTGCAATTTGAATTGCAAATGCCATAGGTGTTGCCTCGATAGCCATCGCTGGTAGATTAATGGCAAGATTTGAAGCTTCTGGTAAAGTTCCCTGAATGAGCCGAGGATTGCCATCCAAAAAACCAAGTCGAATGCCTAAAGCCTTGCTCGCGTTTTTACTGATATTCACAATTCTTGCCTGAATGTCAACTTGATGACTTATTCGATCCCATTGCTGAATCAAATTTAAAGTTTCCGGTAATTTATCAGGCAAATCCGCAAGCCACAACGTATTGGTTTCCTCATCACATAATACCTTTCCAAATACAGACAGACTCCCTTGTTGCTTGTCCTGAATAAGTGCCGCCATTTTTTTAGCAGACTGGTATTTCAACTTGATAAACGCATGTTTTAGATCAATTTGCAGCTGTGATTTGTCAGTATTCATCCAACTATAAGCCGGCTCAATCCAGGTAATTCCTTGATGAACCTGTAAATTCAAATGCTGCGTTTTAACTAGAAACGACCAAATCTGAGAAGGATTCACCTCTTTCAAGTGCAAATCAATCTTTCCCTTAATGCCCTGACTAACCACAATATTCCCTTGTTGAATTTGAGCTAGACTTTGGAGTAAAAAGCGCAACGGAACCTGTTGTAAATCTAAGGTCCACTGATCGAACGCACAACTACTGCTAACATATAAAACGAGTACTATCAGAAATTTATGCATGCATCACCTCCCAAACTTTTGGGGTATCAGAACGATTTAAACAATAGCTTTTTCCACTTTTGCGTATACAAATTCTACTCGCCTCAATAATCATCACCTGCCCTAACCCCTTATGCATGCCTAAATTCAACAGCTCATACTCAGCACCTACCATTTTTATAATGGCAAAGACATCTTTATTAACCTTAAGAAACCCATGGTAACGATATTTTTTTAAGACCTGGTGTGTTTTCACCACTGCAGTTGTCCTCTGGTGAAAAGGATCTTGAGCCCTTGCATCAAGCGTCATGAGCACACACAAAGACAATAACCATTTAATCCCCATAATGCCCCTCCAATATCACAAGCACTCCTTTTTTTTTAGGTTTTAGGCGCAAGTGTTGCCACTTGAGCTCAGGTATTTTTTGAAACATATCCGCATACCAGGCGATAAAGTCGGGGAAAGTTGCTTCTAAACGCAAAGAAAAATAGTGGGATCCGCGCTCATATAAAGGCGAAAATGAAATAAATATCAAATGATGCTCACCTGATAATTGCTGGATTTGCTCAATGATACTAGCAGTGTCCATATGCAAATCTAAGATAGTGCTTGAATTCACTGCTATTGGGGGTTCTGGTTTTGACAAAGCGACATACAAACTAGATATACAAGCCAAAATTGATAATATTACTGCTGTATTCATCACTTAAAAAACATCCTTAAACTAAAATACCAAGCCCCATTCTTTTTTCGATGCCAATCTAAAAGTTCATCTGATTTAATATTTGCAAATTGCTTGATGTTTTTTAAAAAATTTAAAAATAGATGGGATTCGAAACTTAAACCCTTAATCATAAGTTCTTGGGGATAGATATCTGCAGATAATAGACGAATATTCAACGCGCTAAATTTATCGAAAAATGCTAGAACATCGGGAATAACACTTGGATAAATCACCTTTGTATCGGGCATCGTTACAAGCTGCTGTTGATGGTAGATTGATGGCATAAAACAATTCACCATTGTTAGCAACCAGCACATACTTTGTAAGCCGATCGCCACATACTTTGTGTATGAAGGTGGATTGATAAGGGTGAAATTATAACGCATGACGTATCCCTCGGTGTGCAAGGGCTATAGCCAGAGCATAGTCAACATCATCATCAACAATTATTGATTCAACTGGGATTGCACATTCTATACGACTTGAACTTAAGCAAGAAATGAGTTCCGGCATTGGTAAGCCTGTAGCTTGTATTTCCTGCCACCAATTCGAATCAATTGACCAATACCACACCTTCCAAAATAATGACTCCCGTCCCAACATTCCGATTAAGTAGGGTTCTTTATGCCAAAGTAGCAAACGTATTTTAAAAGGTTGGCTCGTTTTAATAAATGCATACTCCCAAATTGCAACTAAATCGAGTTCCAACACATGCATCGCATCTTTGGCATTTCCAAGAATATTGAGCTGCTCTTGTAAGACAGCAGTTTGTATTGCACAAGACTGCCAAAAATGGATGCCATTTTTTAAACCCAAATATTGAATTTGATGATTCTGTAAAGACTCGGTCTGTTGGACTTGATTAGCACTTAATTCATGAATATGAAATGAGGCATAGGGAAGGCTTGTCACCCAAATAGCCGAGGGGTAGCTACGCGTATCGAAAGAAAGTGTTTTATTTAAGAAAAGGCCTTGAAATGAGCTGGCAAATGAAAAACCTGCAAGATAAAAATAAGGAGCCGCATATGAGACGCCTATACAAATAATTCCTTTTTTTTTGGACATGATTTTCGCCAATTCCTTAGGGCTAAGTCATTCTAGCACCCATGCTAAAGAAAGCAATTGGGTATGAAAAATTTTAATGTTCAATAAAAGCCAGGTAGTCGCTTTCCTTGAACAACATGCTAGTCGCTGTCACGAAATGATTTAAGTGATGATGAATGTTTTTTTATGGTGTAATTTTGAATTTTACGATGCAATTTTTCTCATAATTGCATAACCCAAAAAAAAAGCTTAGTAAAATTTGCCTTATTGCCTTATTGCCTTATATGATAGGTGTTTGACAATGGATAGAGTTATAAGGATATAGCGATAATGCATGAAAAATGGCGTAACCATCATTTACTACTACTGTCTCGTCTTCTAAATACGTTTCCCAATGACTGTCGTCCCGGAATTTAGCGCGACTTGGCGAACTTGCGAGCTTAGTTGCGCTTAATGTCCGGGATCTATTTCTCAGCTGGCACGGTGCCATTTTAGAAATC
>RGPR01000143.1 GCA_010030245.1 Gammaproteobacteria bacterium | reverse complement strand
CGCTTTTGCTGGCACCATGGGTCCAGTTTGCAGCGCAGTTAATGTAACCGTTCCTTGCGAAAATACCGCATGGGATTTAGGTGGTCGTGCATTATATCTGCAACCATCTAGCAGCGCAGGGTTAGTCGGCAACACAACTTTTACAGCAGCAAATGGAAACACTTCAACTGTCGGTACTAATCCTCAATGGGGTTGGGGCTTCCAATTAGAAGGTTCTTACCATTTCAGCACTGGCAATGATTTCAATTTAAACTGGTATCATTTCCGTAACAGCAATTCAAAAGACTTTTATGGTCCGTTCACAGCTACAAATATAGTTGGTCCATTTTCTGGCGACAATTTAACTAGCCTAACTGTTGATCAAGTGCTTGCTACTGGCAACGCCGCTTGGGATCAAGTGAATATGGAATTTGGTCAACATGTTGACTTTGGTGAGAATAAGTTTGCTCGTTTCCATGGTGGCATGAACTTCTCACGTGTTGGTTTAAACAGCACCGTAGATGCCACTTATTCAGAAACACTAAGTGGTGATACTACCGCTACTGCTAATACAATTAGCAATACCCGTTCTTCAGTGTTCAACGGCTTTGGACCTCGTGTTGGGATGGATTTGACTTATGATTGGGGCAATGGCTTAAGTGTTTATGCTGATGGCGCATTATCTGTATTAGCAGGTACCTCCAAGAGCTCTACTGGCTATGCCGAAAGAGAAGCTACAACACTATTTACTGGCGTTGTAAGCAACAGTGCTTCTAACGTTGTTGGTGAGTTAGATGCTAAATTAGGCGCAATGTATACCTATGCCATGGCTCAAGGTGACTTAAGCTTAGATATTGGTTGGGTATTTGCCAACTACATGAATGCATTACAAGCAGCTAATCTTGCTCAAAATGCATCATCTTCAGATAGTTCTTTTGGTATCCAAGGTTTATACTTTGGTTTGAAATGGGTTGGCAACGTTGCTTAATCTGTTTTGACTCTGAAAACCCGTCTTTAGGCGGGTTTTTTTTTGAGATTTTTAAATAAGTTCAGATTTTTTTTCCTTTTTATCGCCTGTTATTCGAGGGCAAATACTTTCTAAGCATTAAAAAAATACGTATGATGTCTCCCTGATATCAACGATACAGGGTGATGATGTTTCAACATAAAAAGACAATGATATTGTTGATGCTATATGCCGCAACTTCATTTGCAGCTCAAGTGAGCAAGTGCTGCTTCCTCAAGCAGGGGTGGCAATTTGGCGGTCATGGTTTATATGTCCAAGTGAGTAGTCCTGCTTTTCAATTCTATCAACAAAACAATCTTGATTTTAATCTACCATGGTCCTGGGGCTTTGCTTTGGATGCAAGTTACCAAGATGCTGCTGCTGATGCGCTTAGTCTCAATTGGTATCATTTTCGTCATCAATTCGATGCATCCTTAGCTAATATTGATGGGATTGATACTTCTGTCAGCAAGCACATTGGCTGGGACCAAGTCAATGCTGACATTAGTAGCAGCATCCAACTGGGAGTGGCTAGTGTACTACGCCTCCATGGTGGTGCCAATTATTCCCGTCTGGCATTTAAGCAGCAAGTACCGCTTGACGCCAACTATCAAGGGCTTGGACTTCGTACAGGCTTGATGCTGACACATGATTTTCAAAATCATTTTACTGTGTATGCAGATGCCGCCATGTCGTTGTTGGCAGGGTCTAACAGCACATCACAATCTACTGATGGCAGTACAATCAGTACCCATCAGATGCGTGTTGTGCCTGAGCTAGATGGACATGTTGGTACAACATATGATTTTTATTTATCCCAGGGTGTTTTAAGTGCTGATATCTCATGGTTGTGGATCAATTATATGAATCCCTTTGCACATGAGTCCTATAATTTTGGACTACAAGGGCTGTACTTTGGTTTGAAATGGACAGGTGATATGGAATAGCAGCTTAATGTTTTCTACCTTCAAATAATGAAAAAATCTTTTGCATTTGCGTGAAAATTCACATTATAATGAGCCCCAAAATAAGAAGTCAAATTGGTATGGTGATGATGAACCGCTTGATAGCGATGGGCACATTGATTTTATCGCTGTGTTCTAGTGGTAGTTTTGCTAAGTCAGATGATTTAGCCCAACAAGTGGCGCTTTTAAAAGCCCAAACAGAGCAATTACAAGTACAATTACAGAATTTGCAAACACAGATTGCCAAGCAAACACCGATAGTGAAACCTGCAAAACATGGGCATGCTGCTTTATCGCCTGATTCTTTGCTAGCACCTGCAAGTGACAATAGAAATCGCGTGAAACGCACGAAACACAAGATCACACCAATTGCTCCTGCCGGCATTACGCGCAAGCCAAAAGTGAAACCTGATCCCAGCGTGCATGATTCACAAGTGATTGTGCGTTCCATGGAAATTGACCCAGAGTCAGTAGATTTTTATCCCACAGCGCTGGTTGCCGATGGTCGTGTTCTAACCTATATCGCCGGAACCCCTGTGGTCTCTTCCCCATACTTAGGTTCTCGTCCTGCCTTTGATGGGTCTGATTATATTGTCAACATTTCCAGTATTAACCGTGATATTCGTCTCATGCAGCAGCGTCGAAATTTATATCGTGCTTACGAAAGAGAGGGTTATACCGCGCCGAACATGCCCATTATCATGCTAAGTGGTAAGGCTGAGCCCATGGGGTATTTCGGGCAAAATTATACCAACACCAATGTTGGCGATTGGACTTTTGCATCAAGTGAGCTCGATATCGCCGCTTTCTTAAACGATAAGGTCGAAGCTTATATGGGGATTGCTTATAATCAAGCGCCTCCTCCAGGCGGCGGTCAACGTGTGGCAAACTCAGTCTTTGGTTTAAATATGGGGTTTATTAATATAGGTGATCTAGATGAAACACCTTATTACCTGACGGCCGGCCAACTGTTCGCTCCTTTTGGTCGATATTCTACAGGGATGGTGAGCGCACCCTTGACGATGATATTTTCTAGAACACGTACTAGACCATTGATTCTAGGTTATAAATCACAAACCGACTCAGGGCCTTTTGCGGCAGCTTATGCCTTTCGCAGTGATACCGACTTCGGCAATCATTCAGCAGGTGGCCTCAATTGGGGATATATTAAAAATGCAGATGATTTTACCGGGGAATTTGGATTTAGCGTAATCAGCTCAGTGGATAATGCAGCTGGCATGCAATATGCAGGCTCAAGCTCAACGGCCAATACCTTTGCTGGTTTTGCTTCAGTGTATAATGGCAATGAAAGTGTCAAAAAAACCCCTGCTGGGGGCCTCCATACGACCATTAGTTTCGATCGCTACAATTTGACAGCAGAATGGGTGTCTACCTTAAACGCATTTCGGGCACAAGACTTAAGCTTTAATGGTCAGGGGGTCATGGGTAGTGCTGGACAAGTTGAAGCAGGTATGACGTTTATGGCATTTAATCGTCCCGCAGGATTATCACTGGGTTATCAATGGACCAATCAGCTCCTGGCGTTAAATTTGCCGCAACACCGTTTCCTGGGTACGTTTAATATTTCCATTTGGAAAGACACTGTTGAAAGTTTAGAATATCGGCATGATATTGATTATGGTTCTAATAATTTTGCCAATGGCGCCGCTCCTGTTGGCATGGTGAATGCCAACACTATTGGTACGGGTGGAACTTATGATATGCTGTCAGCTCAAATCGGGGTATATTTCTAGAAAATTGATGATTGGGAGTCAGAAAATATGTCATTGAAATCAGATCGCTGGATCACCGAAATGTCACAACAACATGGCATGATTGAGCCCTTTGAGGCCGCTCAAGTCAGGAAACATCAAGATCAAAAAATTATATCGTATGGTGTCTCCAGTTATGGCTATGATGTTCGTTGTGCCAGCGAATTTAAGATCTTTACCAATATTCATTCAAGTATTGTCGATCCGAAAGCATTTGATGATAAAAACT
>RGPR01000142.1 GCA_010030245.1 Gammaproteobacteria bacterium | reverse complement strand
CATTCCTGCATTTTTTAGATAAAGCGGTACTTCTGCTTTATCTAAAAAAGCAGGCTCAATCCATCCTTTGAAAAACCTTTTAAAATTTATTCATTCATCTTCAAATACACTCGGTCTGTATCCATCCATTCTTCAGCTATCTCTACCAATATCGCCGTAATTAGCCGTTCACAGGATTCATCTGAAGGAAATATTGATACAACCTGTGTGCGTCGTTTTATTTCACGATTGACGCGCTCTGCTAAATTCGTGGTTCTGATTTTTATTTGATGATGCTTGGGCATTTGAAATACTTGAAGACCCTCAGGAATGCTCACTTCAAGCCATTCTGAAAGCTTAGGAGCTGATTTTTCATACTTATCCATTGTTAGCTTAAGTAAACGATTCGCTTCCTCTATATTAGGCGCATTAAAAATATGACGGATATCTAAAGCCACTTCTTTTTTCATGCTAACTTTTGGAACATAGGCTTGTGCATTTTGTTGCAAATGAAACTGGCAACGTTGCCATGGTACAGAAGGAAAAACCGTTTTAATGGCAGCCCTTAAGCCTTTATGTGCATCACTGACCACCATTTGTAACCCATGAAGTTTTCTTTCACACAGTTTTTGTAAAAACGTCCTCCAATGAACTTCGGCTTCTGATATGTCTACAGATACGCCTAAAATCTCTCTTTTACCTTCCACGTTAACGCCATAAGCAACCAAAATAGCTGCATCTTGAATACTTCCACCCAGACGAGCTTTTTCATAGCGGGCATCCAGAATTAAATAAACATACTGGCCAAGCTCTCTTTCTCTCCAGGCCTTTAGCTGCTCATCGAGTTCTTTAATTGCGCGACTGACTTCCGAGCTTGTCACTTCAAATCCACAAAGCTCAGACAAAATAGCATTCACTTTACGGGTGGATACGCCTTGAATATACATCTCAGCCAATGATATTTTTAATGCACGTTCTGAGCGTAAACCTTGCTCAAGGAATGATGGATAAAATTTGCCATCACGGGTTTGAGGTACGGATAATTGTAGTTTGCCAATCCTGGTTTTTAATTGTTTAGGTTTAAAGCCATTGGCATAGCTCACGCGCTCAGGGGTTCTTTCATAACGTTCAGCTTTAAGGTGCCTATCTCGTTCAATCAGCATTGCCTGATTAATAATGATTTGAACAGCCTAATCTATTCCGCTCAATCCTTCTTCAAAAATAATTTCCGCAATATCTAAAAATTTGGTATCATTAACATTCAAAGCCATCGGTTTTTCCTCTTATGTATGTCGCTAAACACACATGAAGTTTAACGGATGGCTTTCTTTTTTTCTAGACCTTCCTGAATTTACAGAAACTTTCGGACACTAACGCAACTCTGAGGCTGTTGTTATGAAAAAAATTATTATGTCGTTATATATGGGGTTATTATTCTGCGCCCCCACATGGGCTAAAAGTACTTGTTTTTTGGCGCAGGAAAACGGAGTTACATTAAAATACGAAGGCAGTGATTGTAATAAGCGTTATGCACCAGAATCAACGTTTAAAATTGCATTAAGTCTTATGGGATTTGATGCGGGCTTATTAAAAAATGAGATTTATCCGGAATGGCCTTATAAAAAGGAGTATGAGCTTTATGTGCAAGTTTGGAAATATCCTCATAACCCTCATACTTGGATGAGAGATTCCTGTGTTTGGTATTCTCAAGTTTTGACTCAAAAACTAGGTATGAAGCAATTTAAAGGTTATGTAAATAAGTTTCACTATGGTAATCAGGATGTAACAGGCGATATTGGTGCAGAAAATGGATTAACTCATGCCTGGCTTTCAAGTTCATTAGCTATCTCTCCTGAGGAGCAAGTGCACTTTTTACAGGAGTTGGTTAATAAAAAATTACCCGTCAGTAAAAAGTCATTGGCTATGACTAAAAATATTATGTACATTCAAGAATTAGCCGGTGGCTGGAAGCTGTATGGAAAAACAGGCAATGGTCGACAATTAACCCCGGATAAAAAACAAAAACTACCGTTACAACATGGCTGGTTTGTAGGTTGGATTGAGAAAGATGGAAGGGTAATTACCTTTGCTGATCATCTCGCAGATAGCAAACAGAATAAAGTATTTGCAAGTTTTCGAGCAAGGAATGACGCTTTGATTAAATTATGGTACTTGATTGATGAATTAGAAAAATGAGTTTGATTGTGTGATGATTTAATCGTTTTCATTGTTTAAATCATCCACAAGAGCCCCAAAAGTTTTAAAGGATTTTAGTTGACCACCTACTGCCTCATTCATGGCATCGATTGTTTTTTGATTTGGAATAAGTGGATTAGATGAACTCAATAAAGCCGCTTGATTTAAAACAGATTCTAGGCGTGTTCTTAGAGTGACGACTACATTTTGCAATGAAATTGGTTGCAGTTCATTTTTCTTTAAAAAAACATTCCAAATAGACTGCCGAGAAGTATCCTTTCCAAACTCATCAGTTAAGCCAATGGGTAAATTGATGGGAATTTCTGTACTGCGCCTTTTAAAGGTCGCAAAAATTGCACGTGCTAGTATATTTTCATCGATCTCTTCCCGATCAAACATAACCGTGAGATCTAAATAATCTTTTAATCGACTATTAGCCATACCAAGCATTGTGATTGCGTGTAGCTTTTCTGCAATTACCGTATAAACGGGATAAGCTCGTAAGCAAGGTGCCGGAAGATCATTGAGAAGGACGGGATAGGTTGCCTCAATTGGTTCGGGAGTGACTGCATCGCCAAATCCAATATCAATTTGTATTTTGCACCGTGCCTTTGCCAATTCGCCAGAAAGAATAACTCTGGCACCCATATAACCAGTATTTTTTCTAATTTCATCAACGATGATGCTAGTTGGACTAAAAGAGACTCCATCTTCACAAGGGATTGTGGCAATTTCCTGAAATATACGCTTCATAGTCAGTAAATCGCTTTGTCCAAAGCCAAGCAAATCAATATCTTTTGTTGGTCTATGGGGCATGTCGTACCAGAGCGCAAACAATAATGCGCCTTTAAGTAAGAAGATATTCGCATATTCAGATTGGCTTATACGGTATAAAAAGCGCTCCAAAGCATATCGGGTTAGTAGGGTGCTGAAATCAGAGCCTTCGGATTTGGATAGATTAAGTAAGCGGGCTCGGATAGATTCTGCGAGATTATTCTTCATTCAATTACCTCAAGATAAGGGCGCATCACGTTGGTGACACGACCTATTTTTGCAAAATGCCATAGTTCATCTGCTGTGGCTTTCTTTTGTGCACGGACTTCTTTTAATGCTTCAATGGCAACATCAAGACCAATTGTATTTCGATATTTAAAACAATCAACCACTGTTTTCGCAGGGCTATACACCCGTATGCTTTGTTTATCATATTCAATCGTCTCTACCCCTATTGAATAGACATTAGCTGAACATTGAATCATTTTAATTGGAGGGTAATCTAGTTTTGGCACATGACTCCCCTTTGGCATAGCTATCCATATTTGGCGAGGCAATTGCGTGGTAATCTCATGAATTTGCAACGCGGTTAGTAAGCAAAAAATTGCTTGTGGGATTTTAATTGCAATCGTTACCAGACTACTGTTCTCAGTAACTGGTTTGTTGGGAACACAATACAAGCCACGAGCAATTTTTTCCAATTGACCGCTTCGGATGAGTCGTGTCAAAACAACTCGCGGGATGTCTATTTCTTTGAGATCGCGGAGTCTAATTATTTCTTTTTGGTTTGCTAGTTCAAGCACTCGTTCAGCGTATGTTTTATTCTTCATCATATATGAAGTATGTTCCATTTCTTCGTTAATTTCAAATAATGTACGAACAAATGGAACATTTGGAATGTTGATCATCGCTCAGGCAAGTTAACGACACACTATTTTTAACTTAACTTAGTAATAACACCCATTCACGCTGGTTGGGTGTTATTACTAAGTTAAGTTTTCTTAATCACTCACCTTACGCACGAGCTCATTAACAGGCCATGTTTTTTAACTCCTGCATCGCTATCTGATTTGCCCGAACAATCAATTTATATTTGATAGCAAA
>RGPR01000141.1 GCA_010030245.1 Gammaproteobacteria bacterium | reverse complement strand
GGTTATGGCTACTAAGAAACCTAGAAAAGCACCACAGCGTAGGCGGCGTGCGCCACGCAAGGCTGAAGCGTTGAGCAAATTAGAAAATCATTACATTACTTTGAATGAAATGTACCGCGCAGCAAAAACGGCAGGTTTTAGCAGTGATGTGGCATTTTGGTTAATTACAGAACCAGGATCTTCATTACCTGATTGGGTCAATCCTACGAATAAACCTAGTGAGATCATTCCCCGAATTGATCCAACAGATGATGAGGATGAAGATTAAGCGCGACAAGAGTTTTAACGCCAGGTACTTGGTGGTGTCAGATTTACAAGTGCCATTTCAATTTACTGAAGCCGTCACTAATCTAAAGAAGCTAGTCAATGCTTTTAAATTTGATCTAGTTTTAAATGTTGGTGATGAAATGGATTTTAATACTATTAGCAGATTTAGTGAAGGCCGTGCTGAATCATTTATGCAAACCCTTGATGATGATCGGATAACCTGCCAAAATATTTTGTACGATTTGAAAACTGATGTGGTATCAAGATCTAATCATTCTGATAGGTTGTATAAATCCTTACAACGCATCCCAGGGCTTATGGGATTGCCTGAGCTGCAATACCCTAAATTTATGGCCTTTGATGATCTAGGCATTTACTATGCAAAACAGCCCTATGCCATTCCCGGCACTAACTTTGTCCTATGTCATGGGGATGAAGGCGTGCTGTCCAAAATAGCCGGTCAAACTGCTTTAAACCTTAGCCGTAGGTGGGGGCGGTCAGTTATATCGGGGCATACCCACAGGCTGGGCTATACATGCCATTCAGAAGCCTTTAATGGCCGTTTAGAGCGTGTTTTAGTAGGGGTAGAGTGTGGTCATACCAGTGACCTAAAAAAGATGGCTTATACGAAAGGCTACGCCCAATGGCAGGCAGGTGCGGTTATCGTGCATGTTAAGCGTGGCAATGTAAGCGTAGAGATGATCCCATTTAACGCTGATGGTTCCTTTACAGCTATGGGTAAAGCATTTGGGTGATGTAGGTCACACAAAACATTAGTGGTGGCGTGTTCTCAATGTCGGCCTTTTAAGGTTTAATTGCATTTACAAACGCAATTGACCTGAAGGGGGCAATTATGAGATTGGTGGCAAAAGATCGCCGGGTTTTTATGACCTGGTATGTCTATGTTGATGGCAAGAAAATATTTAGAAAATCTAATGTTAGATACCCAGGTTGTAAATTTAATGTAGTTTGTTCTTGTGGACAAGAACTTACAACTAATGGTGGAACTGAAGATTATTTATATGCATTGATTCACCATCACAAATTAAATGTTCACAATTATCAATTTGAATTAAATTGTGGATGCATAACCGATTTAGTGGGCAAAACAAATCATAGTGAAAATTGCAAACTTAATTCTAACAAAATGGTAGGGGTGCAATAATGATAGAAATAATTGAAAGTGTAGTTACATCCAAAATTAAATTGGATTATAGTAAGGATATGGATGCGTATGTATCATCCACAGAAAATGTTTTAGGCAATTTCAGTTCAGTTGCTAAAACACCTGATGAATCTAATCGCAGGTTAAGAGCTAAATTATTTTCTTTAATTGCTAATTATGTAATGAATCAGAAGGTGAGCCATTGAACGCCGTAGCTTATGCAGAAAAGGGTTGGTTTGTGATGCCATTAAAGCCACAATCCAAAGAACCTGCATCTTGTCTTAGGCACGGGTACTTGGATGCATCATTGGATATTAAACAGATTGAAAGATGGTTCAGTAAGCCTGATCTAAATATAGGCCTGGCCATAGCCCAATCAAATCTTGTTGTTTTAGATTTTGATTTAAGAAATGTGAACAACAGGATTAACTGGGAGTTATACAGGCAGATGTGCATCAAATTTAATACTCATACAGTTAAAACAGATAATGGCTATCACTTTTATTTTAAAGCTGATAAGACGAAACATTTTAAGGGTAAGTTAATTCCTGGTATAGACATCAAGCATAAAGGCTATGTTGTACTGCCACCATCAATTCACCCAAATGGCAGCAAATATGAAGTTATTAACAATGTTGAACCTATAGACCTACCGGCAGAACTAGAAAAGGTAATGACTTGGAATTAGTGAGATATGACAAAGAATCAGGTGCTTATGTTGATGAAAAGCGTAAGCATTTTGTAAAGGCTTCTCTGATAAGACAACACGCCAAAAAATCAATTGGCGCAAAGCAAGTCAGAGGAAGGCTATCAGCCAAAATGGTTGAAGCTTATTGGTTAGACAAGTTCAAGGAAGTGGTGAAATATGAACTATGAAGTATATGGCTGGTTAATGGTAATAATTATTTTTGCATTAGTAGCATTGTTACTAACTGCAACTTGGATTATTGCAGTGGAAAATGGCTACGACAAAGGTTTTAAGCGTGGCTATCAGCGCGGAACTGTTGATACTAGGCAATCATCAATGAAGGTTCAAAAGGTAACAATCAGTGAAAATCATCCAGCATTAAGAGAAAAACAATTAGTTGCCGATAATGATTACTTGATGGACAAGGTAGTTAGCCTATGGGATCGGGAAAATCGTTAATGAATATAAATGATTATGTTGATGTAGCTGAGCGCATTGCACAGCTTAAAGAGTTATATCCGGAAGCATCACTGCAACCATATAACCCTAATAAACCTTATGACATTGTGCAGGTAGGTGATAAAACCTATGTGGTTTATACAGCCGCCTGCTATCGCGATCCGCATGATGTTAGACCTGGAGTTGCTTGCGCCTGGGAACAAATACCAGGCAAAGGAATGACCGCAGGGTCTGAGCTTATGGTTTGTGAAACCAGTGCTTGGGGTAGGGCTATCGTTGCAGCTATGAAAACTGCTACAAAACGCATTGCATCAAAACAGGAAGTTATAGCTGCCAAAGCAAGGCAGACTTGGGCAGTTACACCTAGTGAAAATTTAGATGCAGAGCTGTTATCTAGGCCTGTTGAATCAAAGCCTGAACCAAAGGTCATCTATGGACAGCCAGGTAGTAAGTCAGCATTGATGGAAAGAATTATGCGCCATCAATTTGAAGAAGAAAAAAAGCCTGATATTGATCCAACACCAATGAGCTTAGATCAGGTGGTGGATGCAGTTGCATCAGATATACCGGCGGTTCAATATTGTGATCACGGCCAAATGATTCTTAAACAGGGCCTTGCAAAGGGTCGTGGTACGCCTTACTACGGATACACCTGTCCTAAAGGTTGCCAGGCTAGATGGGCAACTTTAAGCAAGGAAGGAAAGTGGTATTTTAAAGAGGTGACCAATGGGTGAGTTAGAAATTATTAGACCTGATGGCTTTAAATCTACATTTACTGATAGCGGAGTAATAAACGATTTTATACCACAACAATTTCGTTGTGTGTGGTGTGATGATCCTAGAATTTTATTGGATGGTACTTGTCCAACTTGTAGCACAATTACGGAAGGTGTAGCACAATGAGTAATTTTGATTACAAAAGATCTATTGTTATTGGCCAACAATATAACAGCTATGTTGCAGGCCTGCTGCAAAGCTTTGGAGTACCAGGGGTAAAAGTACCTGAATTTACCTGGGCAACAACTAGAGAAGAGCAACTAGATAAAACTAAAAACGAAAAAGATGTTTTGGTTGATGAGTTAGTACTTGAAGTTAAATCTAGGAATGTTAAATTTCAAAATCAAGATGATTTTAGATATAGCACCATTATGGTTGATACAGTTTATGGGTGGCAATCTAAGACCATTAAACCTTTTGCGTATATCATTGTTAGTCAAATAACCGGGGGTATGTTTGTGATACCAGGATCTACCCAGGAAGATTGGACAACTGAATATTATTACGATCCTGCAAGAGATATAACCGATCAATTCTATTTGACCGATAAACGCCATTGCAGACCATTTTTAGAGCTAGTAGATGTGTTATTGGAAAGAGCCAGTGAACGAACCAATCAGATGCAATAAGTGTGGGGCTTGGATTATGAGAGATGATCCTTGTGTAACCTGCCAAATGTTAGATAAGGCACGACACGCCATATTTAGATAATTACTACAGTGGGGGTTTTATATGTTAAATTTACGCCGCTTTGTGGGGGCTTACACTGAGAACTCAAATGTAC
>RGPR01000015.1 GCA_010030245.1 Gammaproteobacteria bacterium | reverse complement strand
CCATGTATTTCTAAGCAAAACACTTGATCAAGAGTTTGTTAGCGCTGGCAACTCCTTTCTAATCTAAAATCTCACATCAATTTATTCAAAAATGGCTAAAGTGGAGAAAGTCATAATTTGTTGTTTTAGAATGCAAGAGATATTTAATTTTGTTCCTAAATCCTAAAGCATTGACTCTTGAGTGTATAATCCGCAAAATTCAAGTTTTAACTTGACGGAGGGATGATGTTTTTAAAACAGATGAAAATTATCGGTTTTAAGTCCTTTGTTGAGCCTACTGTCATTGAATTTCGAAGTGATAGGGTTGCTATTGTCGGCCCTAATGGATGTGGTAAGTCTAATATTATTGATGCCATCCGATGGGTGATGGGTGAAAGTTCACCGAAGTTTTTGCGTGGTGATTTAATGGCTGATGTGATTTTTAATGGCTCTTTGAATCGCAAGCCGATGGGACTGGCAAGCGTTGAAATCATTCTTGATAATGCTCAAAATTTATTACAAGGCGCCTATGTTAAGAAAGGTGATATTTCGCTCAGGCGAGAAGTTAATCGCTTGGGTGAGTCAAGTTATTACATCAATCAACAACGTGTTCGACGTAAAGATGTAAGTGATTTATGGTTAGGTACTGGTGCAGGGGCTAGAGGTTATGCCATAATTGGCCAAAATATGGTCAATCAGTTGGTGGAAGCTAATCCTGAAGTATTAAAAGCATATCTAGAAGAGGCTGCAGGGGTTAGTAAATATAAAGAAAGACGCAAAGAAAGTAGCACTCGCTTGGTGTTGATTCATGATAATATTGCCCGAATTTCAGATATTATTGCTGAGTTAGACGCACAATTAACTAGGCTCGCGCGCGAAGCAAGTGATGCCAAACAATATCATCTTTATAAGCAAAATTTGCAAGAACAAGAATCTTTGTTGCAATATGCAAAATACAAATCTATCTTACTCAAGAAAGAACAGTTAGATGCAAGACAGGTTAAGGAATTTGAATTCCTCAATGCGCTCAGTCATCAAATTGCTGCTCAGGATGCAGCATTTAAAGAGCTGGATAGCTTGATTGTGCAGCAACAAGAACAAGTTCAGCTTGGTGAGCAAGGGCTTTATAAACTGCAAATGGACTTAAATCAGCAGACCCATCTTCATGAAAAACGAGAACAAGATAAGTCACGCTATGTTGCTGAAAAAGATGGATTGCGACAAGAAATATCACAGCTCCAATCTGAAACACTAGAACAAGCAAACCTGCTGGCGCATTTAAGGCAAACGCAAACCGCATCACAGGCAAAACAAGCTGAATTAAATCAACAATGTGTTACTGAAGCATTGGTTTATGATGCTCAAGTAAGCACTTTAAAAAAATGCAGGCGTCAACAACAAGATAGCAGCCAAGAACTGCAAAAAATTGAAACTGAAATACAAGTCTTACATGTGAAGCTTGAACAGGCAGCGCATAATATGCATCACTACAAGCTCGACCTGCAACATGCAGCCATCAATCAACATGCCAATGAAATTGCCGCAATTGAGCTTGAAATTCAAGAATTGCAGCTAAAAATAGAAGCAGTTATTTTAGAAAAACAACGTTATCAAGAAGAATATCAGGCATGTCAAGCACAAGTTGAGATCCAAAACATTGCCTTGACGCAGGCGCAAGTTGAATTAAACGCGCTTGAGCAACAACATCAACAGCTGCATAAAGATTATCTTTGTGCGCAAGCAAGCTATGAAGGTCTTTTAACATCTAGACAATTGCATCGTTCTGAAATAGGCCAAGAGCAATTAAAGCAGTGGTTAGAAACATGGCAGGTCCCTCCAATTTGGCAAGGGGTGGTTGATTTTTTATGGCAGTATTTTTTACCCCATGGATGTGTTGATATGTTAGAGGCCGGCTATCCTGCAGGAGCTTATATTGCAACACTCATACCATGGGACGTGAAAGATGCCGATCATTTATTACATCATTTCGGGATAGATAAACGCGCCAGTGGTTTTTTTGATTGGACAGCACTGAAGATGGCCAGCACAACAGAAGCGGCTTTATTGATGCGTCAAACCCTTCAAACGCATGAATCTATTGTCACGCCTGATGGCTTGTGGTTGGGTGTTGATTGGCAATATCAGCTTTCATTTGAGCAAAAAGGATTGGCGTCAAGATTACAAGTCAGTAAAAATCTGCAGGCAGCCTTTACTGATATTGAAAAACGCTACCAAGACGCTAAGCAGGTATTGTTAGCACAACAACAGCAGCATCAGATAAATGTAATGAATTTGAATGGACTCGAGACCAAGCATCAATCCTTGGCCACAAATCTTGAGGCTTTATCACAAAAAAAATCACATCTTCAGCAAAAACTAGCATTTTTTAAGCAGGAACAACTGAAGAATCATCAAGTCATCAATTCTCTTGAGGCTCGTTTTATTGAAGCATCTCAATTGCAAAAAGATTGTCTTGCATCATCTACAGCGCTGATTATCAAGCAAAAGCAAGTACAAACGATACTTGAAGAGACCATGGCTGCGATTCATCGGCAACAAGCAGCTTGTGATAAATTGATGGATGCACGTCAAGCGCTAAAGCATCAACAAGATAGTATCGCACAAGAATTATTTCAAACTAAAACTAAAATGGACCTCTTGCAACAAGGACAGCCAAAATTAGAGCAAAGATTAGTGGCTGCTAATGCTCGGCTGTCACAAGTTGATGTCTCATTACTTTCCTTGAATCAGGATAATTTATGGACGCCTGAGCGCATTGCACACCATCAAATACTGCTTCAGGATGCACAAGAAAAACTATCGATATCGCGTCAAACCCTAAAAAATGCGCAGATGCAAAAGCAAGATCATGTTCACGCATTGGCGGACTTGAAAAAACAAGAGATACAATTGCTGGAAAAAAAATGGCGCATCGATGTTGAAAAAGAGCAAATTGAAGATGAGAAAAAAGAACTGGAGCAGGGTGTCGTCATTGCAGCGAGTGACGCTCCTTGGATGCAATTAAAGCCGCATGAAGATGCGCTTTATTTTAAAAAGAAAATCATAGTAACTGAGCAGGCACTTTTGGCTTTAGGCGATGTGAACTTATTGGCTTTAGGCTTGTATGATGAACAACGGATGAGACACGATGCCTTATTGCTTCAGCTAGAAGATTTACAACATGCAATGAAAGAGCTTGAAGCAGCGATAGAAACTTTAGACCAGGATATGCAATTGCGACTTGAGGAAACTCTTAGATTGATTAATGAACACCTGCAAGATATTTTTCCGCAACTTTTTGGTGGTGGGCAGGCGAAGTTTGTGGCAAGTTGTGATAATCTCTTAGAAGCAACAGTTTCTGTGAATGTACAATTACCTGGAAAAAAACAACATCGGATACAATTGTTATCTGGTGGTGAAAAAGCACTGACGGCGGTGGCCTTGCTTTTTGCGATATTTTCATTAAATCCAGCACCTTTTTGTTTGCTGGATGAGGTCGATGCAGCTTTGGATGATGCCAACGTTCAGAGATTAGCAAATGTTATAAAAACACTTTCAGAAACGGTTCAATTTGTTCTTATAACGCACAATCCATTGACGATGGATGCAGCAGATGATTTGGTTGGCGTAACCATGCAAGAACCAGGAGTTTCTCGTGTGGTTTCAGTCAATATGGCAATGGCTTTGGAAATGGTGAATAAGGAGTAGAAAAAAATGCAAGCTGATTGGAGTTTATTGTTAAATGTTGTTTTTTTAGGAATTATTTTATCGATGATTGCCTGGCGACTAAAACCATTTATCAAGTCAAAATTTAAAAGTCAGGATCAAGTTACTGCTGTAAAGCAATACGAGAACCATCATACGAATAATTATCAAGATGATATCATTAGTGTTCGAAAGATTGAGTTAGCTGATGCAGCCTATGCAGATGAGCTTCCTGAACAAACTTTTGAAGAACAGAAACCTGATTTGGGCTTGAAGATGCAAGCAGATGAAAAGCCCCAAGATAGAACTTTAAGTCATAAAACCATCATGCTTTTTTTATCAGCAAGTGGCCAACATGTGTTTGCAGGCTATGAGCTCTTACAAACCTTACTTGCTTGTGGGTTGCGTTTTGGTGATGCAGGACTTTTTCATCGCCATCAGCACGCCAGTGGTCAAGGTCCGGTGTTATTCAGTTTAGCTGCGGCAACGGCAACAGGGATGTTTGATTTACAAAATATGGGAAGTATGACCGTTAAAGGTTTATGTATGTTTATGGAGCTTTCTGGAAATTCCGCAATTGATCATGAACGCTATGAGTTATTCATGCAAACGGCGCAACAACTATCAGAAGAGTTGCATGCTGATTTACTTGATGAGCATCAACGCCCCTTGAGTTCCGCAACATATTCACGTTTTGAACAGATGATTGCTGAGACAATGTATGCAATTTAACTCAGGTCGAATGATGCATTTAAAAGAATTAGCGCAGATGATTGGCCAAGATTGTGATGATAGCCAAGAAGTTAAAGGGGTGGCATTAAACGATCAATTGATTAAGCCAGGATATATCTTTATTGCGGTGAAGGGTGCCCGTGTTGATGGCCACGATTTTGCAAGCAGTGCTGTAGCCAATGGCGCTATAGCCATCCTTGCTGAACATGCCATTGATGATTTAAATGTTCCTGTGTTGATTACCAAAGATTATATCGCAGATTTGACCAAAATAGCGTGCCATCATCGTCAAAATATGCAGGTGAAAATGATGGCATTAACAGGTAGTAATGGTAAAACGACTGTTAAAGACATGTTGGCTTCAATATTACCCATAGCCTCTTATGTGTCCCATGGTAATTTCAATAATCATTTAGGTGTACCCATTAATTTAATGGCTTTAATGCCATCTCATGATGTCGCTGTTTTTGAATTAGGTGCGAACGCTAAGGGTGATATCGCGCATACAGCATCTTTGCTTTCCCCAGACATTTGCTTAATTAATAATATTGGGCCTGCGCATTTGGGAGGGTTTGGAACACTTGAAGGTGTTGCGCTTGCCAAGGGCGAAATTTATCAAGCGCTTAAAACGGGTGGGATGGCTATTGTCAATGATGATGATGCTTACGCGCATTTTTGGGATAAATTGTTGCTTGATAAAAAAGTGCTGCGTTTTTCATCCCTTCATCATGCAGATATTTTTGCAAGCGACATTCACTTATCAATTTCAGGTTGTTATGATTTTAGGCTACATTTACCAACTGGCCCCAGTGCTTTGATTTCACTTCAAGTACCAGGGCGCCACCAAGTGCAAAATGCGCTAGCTGCAGCTAGCATGAGCTTTGCAGCTGGAATTGACATGCCAGCCATTCAAGCCGGGCTGCAAAAATTCACCGGTGTGAGCGGACGTTTGAATATTTTTAAAGGACCCAATGCGTCCACAATTATCGATGACAGTTATAATGCCAATTTAGCTTCTGTGAAGGCTGGCATTGACGTGCTTGCCGAATATACGGGTCAAAAAATTCTTGCCATCGGTGATGTTGCCGAGCTTGGTGAGCATAGCCAATCTCAACACGAAGCCATTGGTCATTATGCCAAGGAGCGTGGCATTGATAAGCTGTTTGCGGTTGGTGATGCCAGTCAATTTTGTGCAGTGGCTTTTGGAGAAGGGGCTAAACATTTTGCTAATCGACAAGAGCTGGCAACTTATTTGCGGTCTTGTTTGACAGAAAATGTGTCCGTTTTGATTAAAGGGTCTCGTTCATCACGTATGGATGAAATTATTCAATTCATGATTTAATTTAAGGGTAATTATGCTTTATTGGTTAACACAATTATATCAAGCAAAATATCATGCACTTCGCGTTTTTCAGTATGTTACATTTCGCTCAATCTTGGCGGCATTAACGGCATTATTAATTGGATTATACTTTGGTCCAAAAACCATTAAATGGCTTCGAAAAATGCAAATTGGACAAATGGTTCGTGATGACGGACCACAGTCACATCTTTCAAAAGCAGGAACACCTACCATGGGAGGAATTCTCATCTTGGCGTCGATTACCTTAAGTAGCTTGTTATGGGGAAATTTACATCAAGCCAATCTTTGGTTGTTGTTATTGGTCACATGGGGATTTGGTTTATTAGGTTGGATGGATGATTATAAGAAGTTGGTATTGAAAAATTCCAAAGGGGTCTCAGCCAAAAGTAAGCTGTTAATCCAGGGTCTAATCGCTGCTTTTGCAGTTATCTATCTTTATGTGCATGCCTCATTACCGATTCATACCCAATTGGTGGTTCCCTTCTTTAAAAATAGTTTAGTCAATTTAGGCATACTTTTTCCGATACTTGCTTTTTTTGTTATTGTGGGAAGTAGTAATGCAGTAAATTTAACTGACGGTTTAGATGGACTGGCGATTTTACCAATTGTGATGGTTTCAGCAGCGCTAGGTGTGTTTTCTTATATTGCCAGTAATGCCGTATATGCCCACTATCTTTCAATACCTTATGTGCCTAATACTGAAGAAATTACCATTTTTTGTGCATCGATTGTGGGTGCAGGTCTGGGTTTTCTTTGGTATAACGCTTATCCTGCCCAAATATTTATGGGGGATGTTGGCTCATTATCTCTTGGCGCTGCTTTAGGCTTGATCGCTGTTTTGGTAAGACAGGAATTAATTTTATTTTTAATGGGTGGCGTATTTGTGATAGAAACCATTTCTGTGATCTTGCAAGTGGCTTATTTTAAATATTCAGGAGGCAAGCGATTATTTAAAATGGCACCTATTCACCATCATTTTGAATTAAAAGGATGGTCTGAGCCTAAGGTTATTGTGCGGTTTTGGATCATCACTGTCGTCTTGGTGTTATGTGGCTTAGCAACAATCAAATTACGTTAATGGATGGGGGTTGAACATGCCAAAGCAATTATTAGTCCTTGGTTTAGGTAAAACAGGTTTATCAATTGTTCGTCATCTAAGCTTGCATCAAATAGATTGTCTGGTTTATGACACGCGTGACAATCCCCCTGAAAAAGAACATTTTCAAAGCCTCTATCCACATATAGAACTGGTATTAGGCGATTACCCAAGCCATTTGTTGGATTCGGTGGCAAAAATTATTACAAGCCCTGGTCTTGCACCAAGCACCCCTTTGTTACAAGAAGCTGCTTCACGTGGCATTCCAATTGAGAGTGATTTTGATATTTTTGCAGATTTAATCGATGCACCGATAATTGGAATTACGGGCGCCAACGGTAAATCAACGGTAACAACATTGGTTGGTGAAATGGCAGCAGCTTCCGGTATCAATGTTGCTGTAGGGGGTAATCTTGGAACCCCGGTCCTTGAATTGCTCGAACAACATCCTAAAGCGCAATTATGGGTTTTTGAGTTATCAAGTTTTCAGTTGTTATACAGCCATCGACTACATTTTGATGCAGCCACGATTTTAAATATCACCCCAGATCATATCGATTTTCACGGATCGATGACGAATTATATCGATGCCAAACAACGCATTTATCAGCATACAAAACTTGGTGTTTTCAGTCGTGAGGATGCACTCACCTATCCACAGCATCGACAAGAGCGGCAAATTTCTTTTGGTTTATCTACCCCAACCAATCCTACAGATTGGGGAATTATTAATACCAGTGATGGACCTGCTTTAGCCCAGGGACATGATATTTGGATACATGCCGCTCAGATGAAAATTCAAGGTCAACATAATTGGCTAAATGCCTTAGCAGCGATGGCCCTAGCTTCATCTGTGGGCATTTCAAGACAAGCCATTTGTCAGGTTTTAAACACCTTCAAGGGTCTAAGACATCGGGCTGAATGGGTGCGCGAATTGGCAGGAGTCCATTATGTCAATGACTCAAAAGCGACTAATTTAGGGGCAAGTCTTGCCGCAATTGAGGGTGTTGGCCCGACGATTTCAGGAAAAATTATTTTAATTGCTGGGGGGCTTGGAAAGGGTGCAGAATTTAAACATATGCGTTCTGCGTTGACGAAATATGTGGCCCATGTTGTCTTGATTGGAAAAGATGCCAATATTTTAGCTGATGATTGGGCGGGGGCATGCCCATTGCATGAGGCAAAAGATTTAGCTGAAGCGGTCAAATGCTGTGCAAGCCTTGCCAAGCCTGGAGATATGGTATTACTTTCTCCTGCTTGTGCGAGTTTAGACATGTTCAACGATTATCAGGATAGAGGCGAACAATTTATTGACTGTGTCAAAGGATTATAAGTGTGAAAACATTGCAGCAACGGAAAGCAACAGCCTCAAGCACGAGTATGTATGATAAATGGTTTGTAGCCGCCATTTTGGGTTTGCTGTTAATCGGGTTAATGATGGTTTCATCAAGCTCAGTGATGATGGCAACTAAAAACTATCATCAACCATTTTATTTTCTGGTGCGTCAAATGGCTTATCTATCAATTGGCGCGATGCTTGCGATGCTTGTGATGAGAATTGATACCACCATTTGGCAAAAACACAGTGTTGCTTTACTTGGAATTTGTCTCTTGTGTATGGTTCTGGTGTTAATCCCTGGTATTGGCAAAATGGTCAATGGGAGTCGACGTTGGCTATCCCTTGGGCCAATTGGTATTCAAGTTTCTGAATTGGCTAAATTTCTGGTAGTGATTTATATGTCAGGATACTTGGTACGACAACAAGAGCGACAGAAAAGTCAAATATTAGGGTTTATTAAACCAATGATTGTGCTTGCGGTTATCGCTAGTCTTTTATTGATGGAACCTGACTTTGGCGCGACTGTTGTGATTGTTTCCACAGTCATGATCATGCTTTTTGTGTCAGGGGTAAAATGGCAATACTATCTCATTTTGATTATCCTTGTTGTCGCAGCAATGGCGATGCTAGCTGTTGCCTCTCCCTACCGTGTCGCAAGATTAACCGCATTTCTCAATCCTTGGGCGGATCAATTTAAATCCGGTTACCAACTTACCCAAGCATTGATTGCATTTGGTAGGGGAGGTTGGTTTGGCATGGGCTTAGGTGATAGCGTACAAAAGTTATTTTATCTCCCAGAGGCTCATACTGACTTTTTATTTGCTGTACTTGCAGAGGAGCTGGGCTTTTTTGGGATTATTGTGGTGATTTCACTGTATGTCATTTTATTTTATCGTGGCATGATGATTGGATTTCAGGCTTTTCAGCAAAATCGACTTTTTGCCGCCTATATTGCCTATGGATTGAGTTGTTGGTTATTTTTTCAAGCATTAATCAATATGGGCGTCAATTCAGGCATGCTGCCAACCAAAGGCTTGACACTGCCATTTTTAAGTTATGGTGGCGCATCTTTGGTGGTCAATTGTTTGGTTGTTGCTTTATTACTGCGTATTGATCATGAAAATCGTTGGTTTGCTATTGGCTTAAGGTCGCACCCTTGATTTGTACTATAATTTACTTATAGTTACTTATATAGGTCAGATGATGACTAAGCCTCGTTTTACGATTCAAGGACAACACTGTTACCCAGGCACGATGAAAACCATTCATTTACCGTTGCCCAGCTTATATGATTTGACGGATGTCAGTCTACCAGTGCACCTGATATGTGGCAGGAAACAAGGGCCAACATTGTGTGTAACTGCAGCAATTCATGGTGATGAAATCAACGGTATTGAAATTCTTAGACGATTACTTAAGAAATCTGGGCTTCGAAAAATGTCAGGGAATTTAATCGTTATACCAATCGTGAATGTCTATGGGTTTTTATATCAAAAACGACATTTGATGGATCGACGAGATTTGAATCGAAGTTTTCCAGGAAGTGCTGGTGGCTCAATTGCATCACGGCTAGCAAATTTAATCTGTACGCAATTGTTGGTGCTAGCAACACATGTGATTGATTTACATACTGGTTCAAACCATCGTTTTAATCTTCCCCAAATCAGAACAAATCTCGATATGCCTGAAAATGAAACACTAGCGCTTGCCTTTAATTCTCCAGTCATTTTACATGCTACATATCGAGATGGATCATTCAGGGAATACGCCAATGAAATAGGTATACCATTTTTATTGTACGAAGCAGGCGAGGCCTTGCGTTTTGATGAATTATCAATTAGAACGGGATTAAATGGCATTTTAAGCGTCATGGCTCATCTTGGCATGATATCTGCAGGGCGCTACCGTGTGAAACATTTTACACCACTGATATCAAGACATAGTAGTTGGATTAGGGCGCCGCAAAGTGGGATTTTACGAGTATTAAAGAAAGTTGGACATAAAATTATAAAAGGCCAGACCATTGCCATCATTTCAAATCCTGCAAATCAGCAAGAGTATAAACTTCAAACGCCTTTTTCAGGAATTATTATTGGAGATAATAAATTACCCCTCATTCATGAGGGAGAAGCATTATTTCATATCGCAAGCTTTGATTCATTAAGTGCGATAGAAGAGCAGCTTGATAGCATTCAAGATGCCTACAATCTGACTGACGATGATGCTATTTTTTAAGCGATTGTCAAGCAAAAATTCATTTCATGAACTATACTTCTAAAGCTGTTTTATGTTGAGGAGTTTACATGTCAAAATTAAATATTTTCCTGATTTTTTTCTTAAGTTTTAACTTCAATATCACTGATGCATATTCTAAATCTGGATTTAAGTTCCCGGAAAAGAAAATTCAAACCAAACTAAATCCCAGTAAGCGAGTTGCTTTTATCAAACAATTTTGGTTATAAACCATGAATAAACACCATTAATTGGCGTTTAGCTGTGTTTTTGTTTATCATATGCTTATTCTATTCCAATTCTTATCATTCGAGGCAAGATCATGAAAAGATTAGCAAGCTATCAACCCATGCGTATGGGGCATGTGAAACATATTCATTTTGTCGGGATTGGTGGGGTTGGGATGTGTGGTATTGCTGAAGTGCTCTTTAATGAAGGCTACCATATCAGCGGCTCAGATGTTGCCGAAAATAAATACATTGCACATTTGCGCAAATTAGGGATTCGGGTTTTTACTGGTCATCAGGCTAGTCAAATTAAAGATGCGGATGCGATTGTGGTTTCCTCAGCCATTCAAGATCATAATCCAGAGCTTGTCGCGGCGCGTCAACGACAAATTCCGGTCATTCCTAGAGCTGCTATGCTTGCTGAATTGATGCGTTTTCGTCATGGGATTGCCATTGCAGGTACTCATGGAAAAACCACAACCACCAGCTTAGTGACAGCACTATTGACTGAAGGGGGATTAGATCCCAGTTATGTGATTGGTGGCAAGCTCAATAGCTCCGGTCATAATGCACAATTAGGACATTCGCCTTATTTCGTTGCTGAAGCTGATGAAAGTGATGCGTCTTTCTTGTTTTTGAAACCGATGATGGCTGTTGTTACCAATATTGATGCGGATCATATGGAAACGTATGCAGGTGATTTTGCTAAACTAAGTGCAACATTCGTTGAATTTTTGCATCATTTGCCTTTTTATGGCTTGGCTGTTGTTTGTGGGGATGATGCAGAAATTGTAAAAATTATTCCAAAAATTGAAAGACCATTTCGAACATATGGCTTCAATCAAGATGCGCATTATCGAGCGAGTGAATGGGTGCAAGAAGGTTTGCAAAGCGGTTTTATCGTCACACGGCCATCACCTTATTTACCTTTGAATATCCAATTTAACTTACCTGGACAACACAATGTATTGAACGCAGTGGCAGCGATTGCCATTGCCACGGAATTGGGTGTTAGCGATAATGACATTATTTCTGGACTGGCAAAATTTCAAGGTGTAGGGCGTCGCTTTCAATTATTAGGTGAAAAAGATTTTGCCAAGGGCCGAGCATTAGTGATTGATGATTATGGCCATCATCCTCGTGAAATTCGTTCTACAATTGATGCATTTCGTTCGGTGTGGCCGCAAAAACGCCTGGTGCATGTGTTTCAACCGCATCGATATACTCGAACCCAGTCACTGTTTAATGACTTTGTTGAAGTGTTGGGCATGGCCGAAGAAGTGATTCTATTAGATATCTATGCTGCAGGTGAAAATGAAATTTATGGCATCAATAGTGCTAAGATTGCAGAAAGTGTGAGTGGCCTTCATCAGAATAAAATTCGCTTACTTGGTGCTGAAAATATTGAAACCATCCTGCAAGAGGTGGTACAAGATGGAGATGCCATCTTGATGCAAGGGGCTGGAAATATTGGACAAATGGCCCATAATCTTGTCTATAAGAAGATGGGTTAGCACCATATCAAATCAACAAAAAAAAGTGGAGAGTCATCGATGTCAGATCGCATCAGAGTAGCCTTGGTTTATGGCGGCAAAACAAGTGAACATGAAGTCTCTTTGGTTTCAGCGGCTTCAGTTTATCAACATTTAGATCGCGCTCGTTATGATTTGGTCCCCATAGCAATTGACAAAGCGGGTCGACTGCATTTGCATCAAGATGAAGATTTAAAGGGATATAAAGAAAAATTACCAGTGCAAACCGATAAATCCTTGCCCATGCACGCCTTAATTGATAATGCCTCATTTTGTCGACCAGTTGATGTTGTCGTGCCTATTTTACATGGTCGCGATTATGAAGATGGTTGCCTCCAAGGTTTACTCCGGCAAGCCAATGTGGCCTTTGTCGGCTGTGATGTTCTCGGATCTGCGATTGGCATGAGTAAAGATTGCGCTAAAATTCTTGCATGTCATGGAGATGTCGAGGGTGCTGATTATGTATTACTGCAAAAAAACATGCCTGATACAGAAAAAAATGCCTTAATTGATGAGGCTGTTAATCGCCTATCCTGGCCAATTTTTGTTAAACCAAGTTGTGCCGGTTCAAGTATTGGTATTCATAAGGCCAAACATTTCACAGAACTGTTATCAAGTATTGAAGATGCTTTTTTGTATGATGAAGAAGTGCTCTTAGAAACCTGTATTGAAGGTCGTGAAATAGAGGTGGCTGTTTTAGAAAATTATCGTGAACAAAAAATAGAAGCCTCACTTCCCGGTGAAATTCGGGTTCATCATCCAGATGGTTTTTATTCTTATGCCGCAAAATACATTCAATCTTCGCAATCAGAATATATGATACCTGCATCTATAAGCAGCGAATGGATAGCCAAAATTCAAGTTGCTGCAATCAATATTTTCAAGCGTTTAAAGTGTAAAGGGATGGCTAGAGTTGATTTTTTCTTTGATGAAAAAAATCAAAAACTTTATTTTAACGAAGTGAATACGATTCCTGGATTCACGGCCATTAGTCTTTATCCACAAATGTGGGCCAAAACAGGCTTGCCTTATGCCAAATTGTTAGATAGCTTGATTGATACGGCAATCTTACAACAAAAGACAAGAAGCGCATTGTTGACAAGTTTTCAAGCTTAGGATCTTTGATGATGAATACGGATATTCAAGTGTCGCAAAACAAACATAAGCTTTGGGTCTTATCGATGTTTGCCCTAATTCTTTTCATACGTTTGGTCCTGATGGTGATATCGAATAAGGATTTGTTCCCGATTACCAATCTCAAAATTGAAGCATCTTATCGTTTTATTAGCCGTCATCATCTCCAAACGATCTTAAAACCTTATTTAAATCAGAGTTATTTGATGTTTTCTGAAAAAAAATTAGCACAAGATATAAAAAAAATTCCTTGGACAGAGACAGTAACGGTTAAAAAAACATACCCTGATCAAGTTGTTGTTCAAATTATGGAAAGAAATCCTGTGGCAATTTATAACAACATGGTTTTGAGTGAGAAAGGTGATTTATTTATGCCTTTAAAGATGAAAAAAATGTCTGGATACCCGCATTTTTATGGTCCTGAACGTCAGCAAAAAGACATCTTACATATTTATGAAAAATTGAGTAAGCTATTAAAGACCCAAGATCTATTTATCAGTGAAATTCATTTACATGAAAATCAGGCTTGGGATTTGACGCTGAATAATGGCGTTATATTAAGATTGGGTAAACAAGATATCGAACAACGATTATTGCGTTTTATACATGTTTATCCGAAGTTGTTTGTAGCGAGGTTTGATCGAATATCCTGTATTGATTTACGCTATTCAAACGGAATAGCGGTAAGTTGGAAACAAACAGGTGATCAAATAAATTCGAACCCCAAAAACGATATGGGTTGATGATGGCTAAGAAGTTAGAAAGAAATATTATCACAGGTCTAGACATAGGTACCTCTAAAGTTGTGGCTTTAGTAGGTGAAATTGCCGCAGATGGCTCAATTGAAATTATAGGTATCGGAAGACATCCCTCAAGAGGTCTAAAACGAGGGGTTGTTGTGGATATCGAAGCGACAGTCAATTCCATTCAACGAGCTGTTCAGGAAGCTGAACTGATGGCTGGCTGCGAAGTGCATGCTGTCTTTACTGGAATCGCTGGTAGCCATATACGCAGCTTGAATTCTCATGGTATTGTTGCCATTAAGGATCAAGAAGTTTCTCAAGTTGATGTCGAGCGTGTGATTGATGCTGCAAAAGCAGTCGCTATTCCCGCAGATCAAAAAATCCTCCACATTATCCCCCAAGAGTTTATTATTGATAATCAAGGGAGTATCCGTGAGCCAATCGGCATGGCAGGTGTTCGTTTAGAAGCAAGAGTTCATATTGTCACAGGTGCTGTTAGTGCTGCTCAAAATATTGCAAAATGTGTCCGTCGCTGTGGACTTGAAGTCAATGATATTATTTTAGAACAACTTGCCTCAAGTCATGCGGTATTAACCGAGGATGAAAAAGAATTAGGTGTTTGTTTGGTCGATATTGGCGGTGGAACAACAGATATCGCTATCTTTTATGAAGGCGCCATACAATACACGGCCGTTATTCCAATTGCAGGTGACCAAGTCACCAACGATATTGCGATGGCATTACGTACACCAACAAAATCAGCTGAAGGCATTAAATTAACCCATGGGTGTGCCATTCCAGAATATATTAACCCATCACAAACACTCGATGTGATGAGTGTCAATGAACGTAGTGGGCGTAAAATTTCCACCCAAGTTCTATGTGATGTGATTATGGCTCGCTATGAAGAGTTGTTTTCGTTGGTGAAAAATGAATTGCGACGAAGTGGATTTGAAGATTTGCTGGCCGCTGGTATTGTATTAACTGGAGGCGCTTCTAAAGTCAAAGGAGTTATTGAGCTTGCTGAAGGTTGCTTTGAAACACCTGTTCGCCTTGGTTGTGCGCAAAAAATATCAGGTTTAAGTGAAGTCGTCGATAACCCATCTTTATCAACAGGCGTTGGTTTATTGATGCATGGGGTTAAACAACAATATGATAACAGCATGAGCTCACCCTCCATTTCTGAAGGCCCAATCGGTGTTTGGCACCGAATGAAACAATGGTTTAGTGTGAATTTTTAAAGAATAATTAATATCAATCACATGGGGTTTTATATGTTTGAAATTATAGAAAGTCAACAAGATAATGCAGTCATTAAAGTCGTAGGCGTTGGTGGCGGTGGTGGTAACGCAGTCGAGCACATGTTGACAGAAAACATTGACGGTGTCGATTTTATATGTGCCAATACTGATGCGCAGTCATTAAAAAACTCAAATGCCAAGGTATTGATACAGCTCGGCGAAGAACTCACTAAAGGCTTAGGAGCCGGCGCCAATCCTCAGGTTGGTCGTGATTCTGCCGAAGAAAATCGTGAACAAATCAAAGAGATTTTACAAGGCTCTGATATGGTATTTATCACCGCTGGTATGGGTGGTGGTACCGGAACTGGAGCAGCTCCAGTTGTTGCGCAGATTGCCAAAGAAATGGGTATTTTAACAGTTGCTGTTGTGACCAAGCCTTTTTCCTTTGAAGGCAAGCAACGCGCTCTTGCAGCAGAAGAAGGTATTTCACGCTTATCTCAGCATGTAGACTCTTTGATTACTATCCCAAATAATAAACTATTAACCGTTTTGGGTAAGAATATTTCCTTAGTGAATGCCTTTAAAGCGGCGAATAATGTCTTGCTAGGCGCCGTTAAAGGTATTTCAGATTTAATTACGCGACCAGGTTTGATCAACGTTGACTTTGCTGATGTCAGAACCGTCATGTCAGCCATGGGAATGGCTATGATGGGAACAGGCATTGCATCTGGTGAACAGCGTGCTCGTCAAGCTGCAGAAGCTGCTATTTCTTCACCACTTCTTGAAGATATTAATCTCTCCGGGGCTAAAGGCATTTTAGTCAATATCACTGCAGGACTTGATATGTCAATTGGTGAGTTCGAGGAAGTTGGTGATGTGGTCAAAGAGTTTATATCTGATGAAGCAACAGTGGTTTTAGGTACAGTTATTGATCCAGATATGAGCGATCAAGTTCGTGTAACAGTAATTGTTACAGGCCTTGGTGAACCGCAAGCGCGTCACCCAGTCCAAAGCCAATTTACACAAAACTTGAATCTGAATTTAAATGCAAGTACAAGTCATCATAATGCCGTAGCAGCACCACAAGTGAATAAGGCTCGCATTTTAGAATCAAGACGACTTGATGGTAGTCTTGATTTTCAAGCACTTGATAGACCTGCAGTAATGCGCAAACAAACAGTCATTAATCCAGTATCTAATAGCCCTGCTAAACCTGCTCAAGACAATATGCCAGATATGGATTATTTAGATATTCCAGCTTTTTTGAGGCGCCATGAAGAAGCGTGATTGAAGCATCAATTTCAGTGCTTTCTTTACTAAAAATTTGAAAGTGCTGAGGATTGAATTTTGTACATTAATCGATTATGCTTATATAAAAAAAGTGATGTGGGAGATTATTTAGGTGAGTAAGGCATGATACGTCAAAGAACCCCTAAAAAAATGATTCAAGCAACGGGTGTTGGTTTGCATTCTGGTGATAAAGTCATCATGACCTTAAGACCTGCTCCGGTCAATACGGGTATTGTTTTTCGACGCATAGATATCGATACAGTGCCTGAAATTCCAGCGCTTTTTCAGCATGTATCAGATACCTTGTTATGCACTTCATTGCAGAAAGACGGGGTTAAAGTGGCTACAGTAGAGCATTTGCTGTCTGCTTTAGCTGGTCTGGGTATTGATAATGCTTATGTTGATATTAATGCAAATGAAATTCCGATTATGGATGGGAGTGCCGCACCCTTTGTCTTCTTAATTCAATCTGCTGGTATTCAAGAACAAGCTGCGCCGAAAAAATTTATTCGTATTCTAAAACCTATTCGTGTTGAATCAAATGGAAAATGGGCTCAATTTTTACCATTTAATGGATATCGCATCTCTTTTACAATTGATTTTCAACATCCTGTTTTTATTGATAGGCCACAACAAGCAGTTTATGATTGGTCCATGACTTCATATATCAAAGAAATTTGTCGAGCACGTACCTTTGGCTTTTTATCTGAATATGAAAAATTAAGAGAAATGGATTTGGCTAAAGGGGGAAGTTTGAATAATGCCATTGTGGTCGATGACTACCGTGTGCTAAATGAAGATGGCCTCCGATTTGAAGACGAATTTGTGAAGCATAAAGTACTTGATGCCCTAGGTGATTTGTATTTATTAGGAAGTAATCTGATTGGTGCTTATGAAGGTTATAAATCTGGTCATGAATTAAATAATCAGCTTCTGCGTGCATTAATGGCTAAACAAGATGCATGGGAGTACAGTTTTTTAGCTGAAACACAAGACATACATCCGCACTATATCCAATCATTAAATCTTATTGAGGCATCTTAATTAGATGCCTATTTAAAAAAGTCGGGTTGGATTTTGACATGAATAAACATTAGATCATAACAATGTTGTTCTTTTCGTAAATAATCCCTTAGCTCAGAAATTTTCATTCGAAGTTCACTGGCCCATAATGGGCAATCGACCACAAGTGACAGTTTACCTTTCTTAAATTCTGCAACGAAAACATGAGTTGCTAGAGGTTGAGTTAAAAATTCTTGTATAATCAATTGCCATTTTTCAGATTTAAACGATTGATGACAAATCTTGATAAGATCTTTAGAAAAACAATTAGAGATATGTTTCATGGGTAAAGCATATTCGGTGTTAAGGCGATAATGTTTTAACATAACATATATAGAACTTTTTGAGAACAATACTTCTTGCCATGAGGGCGTTCTTCTTGATAATTGAATCATATCCATATTAAAAGTGATTAAAAATTGAACTATCGTAAATACGAGCTATACTTTAAAAGTAGAGTAAATGATTGAATGATCAATCTAGGGAGCTGTACTCATGAAAAAAATATTAATTAGCTTCGCTTTTTTAGCGATCAGTTCTGCTGTGTTTGCAGGTGATTTTGTGGCAAAGGCTGTATATACCAATAACGTGAGTGAGTTGGTAAGCGCAAACAATAAAATTTACGTACAACATGTTGGTGGGGCAATGATTTGTCCTCACAAAGCGCATAAACAGGTTTGGATTTATGCGCCTTAGTCATGATTTAACCCCAATCTTGATTGGGGTTAGGGTTTTTCTTGTATTATTAAAATAAATTTCCTATGCTAGAAGTTCTTTATCCTTTGGGATATTTCATGTGGTCAGCAGAGACAAACTTACTTGAGGTAAAGGATTTATCCCTTGCTTTTAAAGAAGATGATCATTATTTAGAGATTTTAAACCAAATTGGTTTTGCATTAAAACCAGGTAAAACTTTAGGTTTGCTTGGTGAGTCAGGTTCTGGTAAATCGCTCACGAGTATTGCCATTATGCGATTATTGTCGCCTAAAGCGGCATATGCCAAGGAAAGTGAAGTTCTACTAGAAGGTAATGATCTGTTGTTATTGGAAGCTTTTCAAATGCGGCAACTGAGAGGCAAAAAAATAGCCATGATCTTTCAAGAGCCGATGCTTGCCTTAAATCCTGTAAGAACTTTTTATCTGCAAATTCGTGATGTGATCACTGCACATGTTCAATTTTCAGCAGCAGAAATCCATCAGCGGATTTTAAAGTTAATGCATGATGTTGAAATTGAATCGCCTGAGAAAAAACTACATCAATATCCTCATCAATGGTCAGGGGGAGAAAAACAGCGTTTTTTAATAGCCATGGCGCTTGCTAATCATCCAGATGTCTTGATTGCTGATGAACCAACAACTGCTTTAGATGTCGTGGTTCAAGAACAAATTTTAAATCTATTAAAAAAACTGCAAAGTAAATATGGCTTGTCAATTTTAATGATCAGTCATAATCTTGAAGTGATTGAAAAAATGGCTGACGATGTCATGGTCATGTACTTAGGTGAAATCGTCGAAACATCTGATGCAAGCACTTTTTGGGCATCGCCTCTTCATCCCTATGTGCATCAGTTGAAACAAGCAATGCCAGAATATGCCAAAAGGGGACAAAAGCTTGCGACAATAGCAGGCAGAATGCCTGATTTTAAGAATTTACCAAGTGGCTGTCGTTTTCATCTGCGTTGTCAGTATGCATTATCAATTTGTCAACATAGCATACCGAATTGGTATCAAGCAACTCAATCACATGCGCTTCGATGTCATCTATATCCGCGAGATACCCCATTAGCACCTGTGAATTATCAAGCAGAATCTATCGTCAATCACACGGCAAGTGATGTCAAAATTTTAAGTGTTAATCATCTTTATTTACAAGCATTTAAACGTTTTTCTAAAACTAAAAGCCAGTATATTCTTAAAGGCGTAGATTTTAATCTCTATCAGGGTGAAACTATGGCGATTGTCGGTCAATCGGGATGCGGTAAATCAACCTTGGCGCAAACAATTATGGGATTAAACCCTCATTATACCGGTGAAATTAAGTATTTAGGTCTTGCTGTTCAAGATTTTCAAATGATTTTCCAAGATCCTGCAGGAGCGATGAATCCCAGATGGACCATCCATGAAATTTTAGCTGAGGCATGTCCTGAAGACTTGAGCAGCTGCCTTGATATGCTTGAGTCAGTGAATATGCCAGCGAGTGTTTTAAATAACTATCCCCATGAGCTCTCAGGCGGCCAACGCCAAAGAATTTGTATTGCACGTGCTATACTTGCTAAGCCTAAGGTATTGATTTGTGATGAGCCGACAAGTGCATTGGACATTTCAGTGCAAGCTCAAATTTTAAATTTATTGAAATCCTTGCAAGCACAATTTTCTCTGACCTATATTTTTATTTCTCATGATTTAAATGTGGTGGCTTACATGGCTGATAAAGTTGCCATGATGCAAGATGGTCGCTTTGTTGAGCAGGGACCTATCGCTGAAATATGGCAACATCCTCAGCATGAATATACCAAATTTATGCTCTCACTGGTACATAAGCCTTAACTGATCTCATGATTTTTCAAAGAATAGCTTTGGCTTTGATAAAATCGGTAATTTTGGCGTTTTAAAACCTTCATGTCGTCTTGATTTGCCACTATTTCACAAATGCGTTTAAATTGTTGGTGAAATTCTGGCACATTTCCAGATAAATTGACCAAAATGTCTTTGCATTGCGGTTGATGATTCTCAAAGCCAATTTGTACAGGGGCAGGAGGGATGGGCCCCTCATTAAACAGATGGTGTGGAATAAAACTATCTGGATTAAACTGCCATAAAAATTCATCAAAAGCGATGGCCATGTCTTCATTATCACAGAGAACATAGATTTGGTGACCAAGTTGATAGGCTTTTTCAATGAGTTTAGCACTAAATAGCCAATCAGCATCTGGGTCCAAGGCTTTTATAATATAAAAATCAATGTTGATCATGATAGCTCTTTAACCATTCTACTAATAAGGCAACAGGTCGACCGGTTGCTTGACGATTTCGTCCTGACACCCAAGCACTTCCTGCGATATCAAGATGTGCCCAATTCAAATCTTCGGCAAATTCTTGAATAAATTCAGCTGCAGTAATGCTTCCTGCCTCGCGAGAATCTGCCGCATTGGCATAATCAGCGACCATGCTAAACAAAGCATCTTCATATTCTTTATCAAGAGGTAGCCGCCAAATTTTATCGAGTGTTTTTTGCCCTGCATCAAGTAAGGATTGGGCCAGTTTATCATTTCCTGACATCAAACCAGTATAGACATGACCAAGTGCAATAATGACAGCGCCTGTTAGCGTTGCAATATCAACTAAAGCTTCAGGCTTAAATTGTTTGGCGTGACTAATTGCATCGGCCAGTACCAGACGTCCTTCGGCATCAGTGTTGGTGATTTCAACTGTTTTGCCCATATGGGTCTTGATCACATCACCTGGACGAGTTGCTTTGCCACTGGGCATGTTTTCAGCACAAGCGAGAATACCAATCACATGAATGGGTAATTCCATTAAAGCAATCGCTTTCATGACCCCAATAACACTTGCAGCACCACACATATCATACTTCATTTCATACATACCTGGTGATGGTTTAATGCAAATGCCACCTGAATCAAAGGTAATACCTTTACCTACTAAAATTAAGGGATGATGTTTCTTGCTTCCTTGATAGTGAATTTCAATTAATCGCGGCGGATTATCACTACCTTGGCCTACGGATAATAGGGTATTCATCCCCATTTTTTTTAAATCTTTTTCATCATAACTTTTAACTTTGATCTGAAGATGTTCC
The DNA here is from genome assembly GCA_010030245.1 of Gammaproteobacteria bacterium. Lineage (GTDB taxonomy): Bacteria > Pseudomonadota > Gammaproteobacteria > Legionellales > Legionellaceae > UBA2653. The sequence goes on along the minus strand of RGPR01000015.1, from coordinate 854 downwards.
TTTGCCAATTGTTTTGCGCTGCGTTCTAGATCACTGGGTTTACAATCATTTGCTGGGGTGTTGCCTAGGTCCATGCACAGACGCATCCCAGAGGCGACAGCAATCGCAGCATGGAGTTCTTTTTTTAGAACCTTCAGATGATGATATACTTCTTTTAGGCGATATGGTTTAGGATCTTGTTTGTAATTTAAGAATTGGTAAAAAGCGTACTCTAGCCCAATAACACTTTGTTCAAGCGCTTGTTGTTGGAAACTTAAATCTTGGAAATCTGGCCAGATTAAACCCAGAGATTGCCAATTTTTTTCTTTGACAATATTGGCAATTTTGCTGAGGCTTTGTTTGAGTGCTTGGAGGTCAAATTGGGCACGTTTGCCAAGATGATAAATGATAATACTCAACTGCTTATCATAATGGCAAATAAAGTCACCTGATTGTTGAAGTTGGGGGCGAACCTCATTAAACAAATGAACAATTTTTTCTCGATCCTTTAAAATGGTAGGGATATCTCCTTCATCTTCAAAAAAACCAAGAACAATACAATCAAGATGAGGGGTAAGATTGTGTTCAAGCAGGAAGTGTTGCATAATAAGAGGCTCATCGCGTGGTTAAAGATTCATTTTAAAAGGAGTATGCTTGGATTGCTATAGCCATTGCAATTTTTCTTTAAAATTTTCCATGAAGTGGTTTGAATAAACGTGCTAGCCTTTCGATATCTTGCTAAAGAGGTATTTATTACCTTATTTGCGTTAACCATTATTTTAATGTTTATTTTGGTGAGCAATCAGTTGGTTGGTTACTTAAATCGCGCTGCGAGTGGCCGTATCCCAGGTATTTTAGTGATGCAAATTTTGTGT
>RGPR01000140.1 GCA_010030245.1 Gammaproteobacteria bacterium | reverse complement strand
TTAATAAATTTTCAATTATTTTTATACTGGGTTTTTTATCAGGTTTTCCCTTACCCTTGTTTGGTAACCTGTTGCAGGCATGGTTTGCAAGTAGTGGTGCATCTGTTTTGATGATGAGTTCTCTTGGCATTCTCAATGCCTTTGCATTATGTCGTTTTATTTGGGGCCCCTTATTAGATCGTTTTTATTTTGCCAAAATAGGACGTCGAAAAACCTGGATTTTGATAACCCAAAGTATGATTTTTTGTAGTTTATGCTTAATGGCTTTGTTGTCACCTAGTCATCATCCTCATCTATTAATGATGACTGCCGCAGTTCTTGCCTGGATGGCATCATTAGCCGATGTTGCAATTGATGCGCATCGTATTGAATTTATCGATCCAACTCATTATGGTTTTGCAGCCGTTATTGCCGTTTACGCCTATCGTCTTGCGTTATTATGTTCAGGAGGGATGGCTTTTTTCATTGCGCATTTATATGGATTTGAGCTGAGTTATGCATTGATGGCCTTGGTTGTTTTAATCGCTATGAGCTTTTTTTTATTTAGTAAAGAACCTAAAGTCAATTTAACCCCTGACGCAGTTGGTTTTAAAAAAGCGTATCAGGATATTTTTCAAAAAACATGGTTTGTTAATTTTGCAGGCCTTATATTTAGTTTGAAAATGGGAGAAGTTTTTGTTGCCAACTCAAGCCCAATGATTATTCCTTTCTTAATTGATGGTATCGGTTTGGACTTAAAGCAAATTGCTTATATCAATAATGTATTTGGTTTGTTTGCGCAATTGACTGGAGGGGCTGTTGCTGCTTTTCTATTGAATCGCTATGCAGCATTTAAATTGCTACAAGTTTTGGGTGCGATGGAAATTTTGAGTAATTTACTATTTTTATGTTTAAGCTTGCATCAGCAGTTAAAGCCGCTTTTATGGTTAAGCATTATGATTGAAAATTTAGCAAGCGGATTGTGTTCTACTGTTCTATTGACCTGCATTATGCGGGTGGTGAACCCACAATTTACAGCCACTCAATTTTCTTTTTGGATGATGTTTGTGATCATCCCGCGTGTCCTTGCAGGACCGATAGGGGGATTGATTCATCATCATTTCAATAATTGGTCATCTGTGTTTATGCTCAGTACCACCATTGCATCAACTTATCTTTATTTTTGGTATAAATTAAAAAAAGAAGCTTCTTTCTTACTTGCTACCAGCTAAATTCATGGCGACGATGTGCATGCCTTAACTTAAAAAAGTTAGTTCCTGCTTCTTGTCTCAGTGCAAGTGTTTCTTGATATGGATCATAATATGCTAAGATCGTTTGCTGCCAAGCGGCGGTATCGATCTGCGCCACTGCAGTATGACAAAGGTTTTTGGGCAGATCTGCGAGTTTAAAATGTTGATGAATTTTATAGCTGATGATTTCACTCATCCTAAGTTTAGATTCAATGCTATGGCCTGCAATATGAGGTGTTGCAATGCTTGCTCGTTTTAGAATAGCTGGGCTGGGCTGTGGTTCATCTTCAAATACGTCTGCACAATAAATACCGTGAAAAGCATTTGAAAGTATGAATGACTCATCTACAATTTGGCCTCTTGCGGCATTGATGATACATGAATGACTAGAGAATTGTTGTTTCAAACGCGCATCAATTAAGTTTTTGCTCGGAAAAGGGGCTTCTGTATGATAATTGGCATGAATGCTAATGGTATCGAATTGATCCAGGTCAACACACTCAATGCGTTGGTGTGCTAAGACAATGTTTTTGGGCAACAAAGGATCATAAATGCCGAGCTCATATCCAAGCAACGCTAGGCGTGCTGATAATGCTTTCCCAACATGACCATAGCCAAGAATTGCTATTTTTTGAGCCTTGAATCGATGGTTCTTTTCTAATGATGCAAGGCTTGCACATATATAATCAACAACAGCAGCTGCGTTTCCGCCTTTGGCATCAATAAATGAAATGCCTTGAAATTTGAGGTAATCTATATCCAGGTGATTGATACCACTTGTTGCAGTGGCCACAAGCTTAATTTGAGAATGATGAAGTATAGCCTCATTTATTGGATAAATAGAGCGGCATATTAAGATGTCTTTATTTTTAATATGGGCATGAAGTTCGGTCACATTGTGGTAAAGATGCAAGTTAAAGTATTTCTTAGGAAAATAATGATCGAGATAGGGGATATGAGCATCAGCTAGGACCTGAAACATGGACTGTCGCGCTAGGTTGTTTATCGCAAGTCTATTGAAGGGCTCTGATAATGTCAAGACTCGTTGGAAACTTTGAGCGCTTGTAATATACTGAAAGACATCAATATAAATTATGGATATTCATGCTGCCTTATCGTTACTTAATTAAACCATTGGTGATGACAACGGTCATTTTTCTTTCGGTGATACTTTATCTGTATGTTGATCGAGATATTAGTCTTTTTTTTAGGACGTATTTACAATCGAATTTCCATATTTTTGACTATTTTTTTAATCATGGCGGTCAGGGGGTATTGGTTTTACCTATGGTTGGATTATTGATGATTTATTTTAAATTTATTAAATATAATCCGCTTTGGTTGTATCGAATAAGTTATTTATTTTATATCCTGATCATCGATCACCTCATTTTATCATCGTTAAAGTTTTGCTGTGCCAGAGCCAGACCTTATCTGTACACCGATCAGCATATTTATGGTTTTTATCCTTTTACATTTTCCTACGATTATTTTTCTTTTCCATCAGGACACACCATTGTGATGATGACAATAGCTGGCTTTTTAGCACTTTTGCTGAAGTCCCCATGGCGCTACCTGGTACTGAGCTTGGGGTTATTGATTTCTTTTTCTCGGGTATGGCAAAATCTTCACTATTTTTCAGATTGGTATTTTTCTGCCTATCTAAGTTTACTTATCTTTCCCATGTCGACTACCATTTTAGAGCGGGTTCTACCCCTAAAAAAAATGCAAGCATTAAATAAAGCGATGAATTTTTCAAGCGAGGAGGCTTAGATGATACGTTTACTAAAAAAGGGAATTTTTTATATTTATTCCTCATTTACGAGTGTTGAATTCTATCGTGATGTTGCTTATCGTGAAAAGGGCTATGGTATCAACATATTATGGATAGTATTTGTGATATTGTTCATTCCTAGTGTTCTTCATTATATCTATCAATTGAATGAGCATTTAAAGCAGCAATGGCGAGACAATATTCTAATGATTCCGACTTTAAATGTAGTTAATGGTCAGGTTGTCAGAAAAAATCAGGACAAGGCTATTCTGAAAAAAATACAAGATTTAGATAATATCTCTTGGATTGAAGGTAATCAAATCCCACAAAATGTTCCCGCGCATATTGATTACTATTTAGGAAACTATTATTTTTTATTACGTGTACCTAGTAATAATTGGTTTGGTTTTGAGTTGAATAAGAAAGATATATTTTTTCCAGTAATATCGTGGAACAAACTTAAAGCGCCAATTAATGGCCAGAACATTTATAATGCAATTGGTTCTGCTGTTATTTGTGCGATGGCCAGTTTATTTCTGTTGATGAATCTAGCATTTATGTTGAATATTTCTTTTTTCTTTGTGTATAGTTTTTCATTTGTTGCCTGTAAAATGATTCGTTTATTGATCAATAATTATAATCCAGATCGAAAAATGGTCTGTCGTCTCCTTAGTGTTTCAATGATTCCGACATTGGTTTTTGCAGGGATCGTCATGGATTTGATCCCATATAAGGATTATCATAAATACATGTATGTGTTTTTATATATGCTCAATTTTAATATTGCTGTGCGTTTAGTTCGGCAGAAATCCCCTTTAACAGCGCTCGATTTAGCAGATGCACGACAGAAGTGAGCAGATAATGGGATGAAGTTATTTCTACATTGCTAAAGCTATGTGTCCAATATTCAGCATGAAAATTAAAATTTTTTTGATGTTCGACAAATCCTAGTCAGAGGGGTCGTTAAATGGATAGGTGTTCTCAGCATTTGAGTTTTTAAAACCCAGTCATATTTTAATAGCCAACTTTTACCGCGCTTCTGTTGATTTTAATGATTTATAAATAAATTATATGTTTATAATTTGATCTTGATGTTTTTTTTATGTTATCATAGTGAAATTATTTTTCTTAACAGGGT
>RGPR01000139.1 GCA_010030245.1 Gammaproteobacteria bacterium | reverse complement strand
ATCAAACAATATATTCAGCAGCAACAAACACCTCTTTAAACCTTGGCGCCTTATATCCACGACCTGAAGAACGTGGTTTTACGGCGCGTATGATAAATTTACACCTGTTTTGATGTGATGCATTTACCTGACATAAAATTCCTTAATTTGAAGTTTTACATCAGTTCAGAATCAAACATTAAAACCGGCAAAGTTAATTGTCACTCAATACCCAACTTCCGTATCTTAAGTGGCGTGGGGGTAATGCCTAGCGGAGAGAACGCCTGAGAATTTTACCCACATTGGTTTTGGGGAGGGTGTCATAGAATTCGATAATTTTAGGCACTTTGTAAGCGGTGAGATAGTTTTTGCAATGTTGTCGAATATCATCTGCTGTCAGGTTAGGATCGGTTTTGACAACACAGGCTTTTACTTTTTCACTGCCAGCATCAATTTTAACACCAACCACACCAACTTCAAGTACACCTGGAATCATACCAATCACTTGTTCAACTTCATTGGGGTAGACGTTAAAACCTGAAACAATGATCAAATCTTTTTTTCTATCAACTAAAAACACAAAGCCATCATCTCGCATGAAGGCAATATCGCCTGTTTTAAGAAAACCATCCGCATAAAATACTTTAGCCGTTTCTTCAGGATGCTGCCAGTATTCTCTCATCACTTGCGGACCTCTCACACAAATTTCGCCTTCTTCTCCAATTGAAAGTTCATTGCCTTTTTCATCGCGAATAGAGATTTCAGTAGAAGGCAAGGGAAGACCAACGCTGCCATTGTAACCGTCAACATAGACTGGATTTATACAAACAGCAGGGCTTGTTTCGGTTAAGCCATAGGCCTCCACAATTGGGCTTTTGGTTTGTTCACACCAACTTCGGGCTACACTTTCTTGTAATGCCATGCCTCCAGATAACGTGAGCTTTAGGGCTGAAAAATCAATTTTTTGAAAATCATGATGATGGAGTAAAACGTTGAAAAGAGTATTCACACCAGTGATCGCTGTTAATTTATAATTTGACATCGCTTTAATGAACATTTTCAAATCATTGGGATTGGTGATGAGCATGTTTCTGGAGCCAAAGTAGAAAAAGGTCAGCAGGTTGGCTGTCAATGAAAACACGTGATAAAGTGGAAGGGCTGTAACAATCCGGTCAGCTTCACCAAATCCACGTGGTTTGATCCACGTTGCAGCTTGCATAATGTTGCTGAGCATATTGCGATGACTTAAGACAGCCCCCTTCGATACTCCTGTGGTCCCACCGGTATATTGGATAAAAGCGATATCCTCAAGTGATGATTCAACGGGGATTAAATCATGCCGGTGATGCGTTGTTTTCCGCCAAGAAATGACATTTTTTAATTGATGTTTGGGGATCATTTTCTTGACATAACGAATGACCCCATTGACCAAATGACGTTTAAAAAATGGATACACATCACCGATATTGGTAAGAATAACATGTTGTAAACTTGGAATTTCGGCTTGAGCTTTTTCTAAAGTCAGTGCAAAATTTTCTAACACCACAATCGCTTTGACGCCGGCATCGTTGAGTTGATGGCGAATTTCATTAGGTGTATATAATGGGTTGGTATTGATAACTGACAAACCAGCTTTAAAACAAGCGATGATAGCGATAGGGTATTGCAGGGTATTGGGAAGCATAATGGCAACCCGGTCACCTTTTTTTAATCCGAGTTTTTGCATGTAGGCTGCGAGCCTAGTGCTGAGTTTGTCAACCATTTTATATGATAATTCATAACCTAGATGAACAAAGGCAATGTTATCAGCATACTTGTCACAAGCATGATTAAAAAAATCTAGCAATGAATGAAATGGTAATGCTGGAATTTCAGCTGGAATGCCCTGTTGATAATGTTTATGCCATATGTTATCCATCTCAAAAAAACCTTCTGTTGTTCATTTTCTCGTGTTAGTATAAACAAAAAAATAGTCTGAGGGTAAGGTGGTGGCTATAGATAATTTGACAAATACACAGGTCTTAAAATTAAAAGGTCGAATTTTTACCTTAACTGTTGTGCAATTACTCAATAAAGATGTTTATGCTCTAGAGCAACAGATTGAGGAAGTGGTAAATAAGGCCCCAAAATTATTTTATAAAATACCTGTTGTATTAGACTGCTCGCTTCTTCAAGAAGAATTAAGTTCTTTTTTCCCTTATTTTGCAGTATTAAAAAAATTTCATTTATATCCCATTGGCGTCCAAGGGCACCAAGCCTGGGTTGCTCCTTTGGCGGGTCTTCAAGCCTTTCCTGTTTTTCAATCGTCGGCAGCAAATGATAAACCGATTTCATCTATTGAGAAAAAGAAAGTTGCTGTAGCCAGTAAACCTATCCAACAAGAATCCGAACAACGACAAACAAAAATGATTACTCAACCTGTTCGCTCAGGCCAACAAGTGGTGGCCAAAGGACATGATTTGGTGGTTGTATCTTCTGTAGGTCATGGTGCAGAACTTTTATCAGATGGCAATATTCATGTGTATGGTCCCTTAAGGGGCCGAGCATTAGCTGGTATTGCTGGTGATAAAAATGCTAGAATTTTTTGTACGCAACTTGATGCGGAATTGATTTCGATTGCTGGTTTTTACCGTCTCCGCGAATCAATTCCAGCAATAAATGGACCTTGTCAAATTTTTATTCAAGATGATAGACTTCAAGTTTTGCCGATATGATTGAAGCTGCTTTTATATCTGATTTACATCTGCACCCTAAAGACGCTGAGCTTTATCAACGATTTCAGCGTTTTTTACATTGGGCAAAACATAAAACCCAGACCTTATATATTCTGGGTGACTTTTTTCATGTGTATGCTGGTGATGATTTAATGGATACTTTTCATCAACAAGTTGCCAATGATTTGAAAGAACTTAGCCTTTGTGGCGTGGATATCTTTTTAATGCCTGGAAACCGTGATTTTTTGTTGGGGGATGGATTTGCAAGTGCTGCAGGTTTAAAATTAATCGCTGATCCGAGTGTGATATGTTTAACTGGAGCAAGAATCTATTTAACCCATGGCGATGCTTACTGTCTCAAAGATTGGCCCCATCAGTGTTTACGATTACTCACTCGTCCACGATTATGCCGCCTAGCGTTGTTAAAATTAGCCAAAAAATGGCGTTTGAAATTGGTGCAAGGGGTTAGAGGCTATAGCCAGAATAAAACTAAGCCGACAAGTTCTAATCGCTATCAAGTGTCGACAACGGCACTTTACAGTGACATGCGAAAATTAATGGTTCACACCGTCATCTATGGACATGTTCATCTACAGGGCAGTTATGAAGAACAGTTCAAGCTATTGCCTTATAAACGTTATGTATTAGCTGATTGGGATACGTTGCCTCTCGTTTTATGCTATACCCAGGCTCGTGGTTTGTTTTTTCATGATATACATGCCTAACTTGCTTGAAAAAAAGTAAATAATTGAGCACAATAAGCGAACTAAAAAACCATGGTCAAATCATGATGCAACAAACCTCTGCTTTTATTTCCTTTGATGATGAACTTCTAGAAATACGTGACTTGAAAGAACGTTTAGATCGAACTCGTCAATTATTGAATGACCCCGCTCATGGCACAAGCCAAGCGAGTATTAAATCCAAGTTGGCTCATCAAAAACAAGAGTTCAATTCTCGTATACAACGATTAGAAGATGAACATGCGGAAGCCATGGATGAGGTGAAAAAACAAAACTTAGCTGCCATGAAAGCAGCAGAACAAGAAGCTGCTAGGTATGACCCCAAGCCATCAGTTGCGGATGATATACAAGAAGACTTAATTTCGAGCAAGAAATATGCTGAAGAACGAATCAAACAAGAACTTGGTATGCATCATATTTTACCCACCCGACCTGAAGAGCTTTATAAAGTTATCTTAATTTATCTGGCCATTATCAAAATCTATGCGGCATCATCGCAAAGTCAACAATGTGATCAATTAATCAATGGAATCAAGAACAAGGAAACATGCCAGGTAACACTTTTAAAAGCCAAATGGTTTTTAAAACAAGAAACGCCTAAAACATATGTGGCTATTGCAGAATCGATTATTGAGCAAACTTTTGGGGCAGGTTATGCTGCTGATTTCGTGAAATTAATATCCCGTTTTATTACTTATCCTCTTGCAGATATCGCTTATTTTACAGGCATGGGTAAACTTTTGCCCAGCCATGATAAATATCAA
>RGPR01000138.1 GCA_010030245.1 Gammaproteobacteria bacterium | reverse complement strand
ATGTTTCTTATGAATTGGGCAGGTGACTAAGGCGGCATATTCACCACGCATGACTGCAGCTGCTCCAGTATGCAACATTTCAATAACTGCAAGAGCATTTTGCTCATCCAAATGGCCAGGTATGACTTTTTTAGCACATGTAAGATGCTTCACACGAACTTGTGATTTTCTTAGTGGTGCATGCTCATCAACAATGTTTACTTTACGTTGAAGTAAATCTGCTCGTTCGCTTAAAACATCCCTATCCCCAAGAACAATAATGTTTTCGTCACCATCAGCCAAATCAAGACAAATATCCGGTCCAATTCCAGCCGGCTCTCCCATGGTCACCAGCAATGGTTTTGTCATTTACGCTAAATCCTTATCTAATATATGAATAAACGCCTGTGTGCGCAGCTGTTGCTTCCAAACCACAACAGCCTCTTCAAAACGTTTTTGACGCAGCATGTTTCTTACTTTTTGACGTTGGAAAGCATCCGAGTCATCCTCTGCTTTTCGTTCAAGCACTTGAATAAGATGCCATCCAAATGGACTTTTAACGGGCTGACTAATCTCATTAATCCCCATTTTATCCATCACTTCAGCAAATTGTGGCACCAACTCATTCGCAACCACCCATCCCATATCGCCACCTTTGATGGCAGTAGCCGCATCCACCGAATAATGTTTTGCAATGATGTCAAACTTTTTGCCATCCTGAATTTGACGATACAAATTTTGGATGGTGCGTTCAGCTTCTGAATCAGTCATTTGAGGACCTGGCTTAATCAGAATATGTTTCACATGCGTTTTAACGATTTGATGATGTAAATGGCTATCATCAAGGGCAAGCACTTTGATAATTTGCCAACCATTCGGCGCTCGAATAGGTCCTTTTACATCATTGACCTTAGCCTCTTTCAATTGACTTGCTAGAACATCTGGAAGTTCTGCTAAAGTTCTGAGACCTAAATCACCACCTTCAAGCGCAAAGTCATCACTGGATTCAGAAATAGCCAATTTAGAAAAATCTTCACCTTGATGAATCAATGCGATAATTTTTTGGGCTTTTTGATAGGCAGCAGTCACTTCATCTGCATGTGGTGCTTCCGAAAGAGGAACTACAATATTCTGTAAATGGTATTTATTAAGGCTATGTTCCTGTTTAATCGCATCGGCAAAATAATCACTTACTTGTTTATCACTAATATGAATGGTATTACCCAAGGCCTGTTGTTGTAAGCGGGTCAAAATAATTTCTTTATTTAAATTTTCACGGTAACGTTCCCAACTTAAGCCGTGCTTGATCAATTCTGTCTTTAATTGATCAATATCTAATTTATTTTGCAGCGCAATCCCTTTAATAATCTCATTGAGCTCTTCTTCATCCAAATGAATATTATTATTTTTAGCCAAATCCATTTGTAATTGCACATCAATCAAATGCTGCAGTACTTGCTTTCGTAAGATACTATCATTCGGCATCTCCATATGCCTTGCGGCGAGTTCTTGTTTTTTTTCAAAAACATGATTATCAAGTTCTCGTTTTGTAATCACGCCTTCATTAATCTCTGCCACCACAGCATCTAAAGGTTGCGCATGCGTCGCCACAAAGCTACATAAACCACAGCAAAGAAACACCCAATGTCTTATCATCTTAATAACCTTTATCAACATATTTAATTTTTAAAAATATTATACAATCCTGGTAAATAACTTTGAATAGTAGACACCGGATCCCCATTTGCAGCGGCGCCAATGCCTTTCAATAAAATTTGAACATAAATATTATTATTATATTGTGGCGCCAATCGTTGTGGCTCTAAACTTTGGAAAGCTCGACCGCCTATCAGTCTAAACGCATAACAACAAGTGTCATATTGAACCCCACCATAAGTCAACATGGCATAACCATTGCTAATATTATAACTATAGATAGCAAGACTACTCCATTTTGCTGTAAATGGCCAAGCATAAGCTGCTGATAACTGATTTAATGATTGCTCAGATATTGGCGCATTTAAACCTGTGATCACATTACCATTTACTAAATAACTATACCCTAAATGGATAATTCGCTCAGGACTTGGTTGATAATGTAAATTGAGATCACCATTGTTACTACTATTTAAATTGGCATCATAGGCATAATTACCAACAATTGACCAATTTTTTGTGAGTGAATAAACCCCTCTTGATGCAATTGGAGAGACATTATCCTTTGGATTTAAGTAGCCCAAATAAATTGATGGATCTTCGCAATTGCCATCTGGACCATAACATAAATTTAATTGTCGATTTTTGAAATAAGCAATTTGCCCCACAGTTAAACTCAGTTTTTCCATGCCGGTATACGGACTAATTAATCTTGAACTTAGGGCATAGGATACTTGGTGTGTATCCCCAATTCTGTCATAACCTGAGAACCGATTTGGCCGAAATAATTGATCCGTGTTAAAGATCATATAAGCCGACTCAAATGCAGGAACTACTGTTTGATTTTGATAAGGCACATAAAGATAGTAAACATGCGGCTCCAGTGTTTGTTGCCAGTATCGACCAAATCGTTCAAAATTAAGGCCGCCATCAACACTATAACGCGGCAATGTAAAACCATAAGTATTCATTTCGTTATGATTCATTTCATGAGCAAGCTGGTAAAAATTACCTAAAAACTCGAGCTGTGGTTTAACATACCCCCAAGCATTTTTATATGGAATACTTAGATTAGGATTAACATGAAGTCTAGGGCCTTGAGGTGCAATCGCACCTCCTGTCCATTGAAATTGATCAAATTGCCCCAGAAGCTGTAAATCACCAAAACCGAGAACTTTTTGATAGTGGCCATTGGCTAATAATTGTGGTTGCCTTGCATAAAGATGGGTGACAAAAGATTGGTTAATCGGCTGTAAGGTTTGATAATTTTGAAGCATTCCTCGCATAAACCAATGATCATTCTGATAAAAAAGCTCACCTTGTCTCAAAAGCTGATTTTCGGTCATCACCGATAAATTAGAACTAAAGTCTTGTAAATAATAGTCATCAGAGACTTTTTCATAATCAACTTTCATTCCCAGATGGTCGGTAAAATAACTCTGATTACGCCAAATACCAGACCAACGATTTTTCGATAAGGTATTCAAAGAAGGATAGCTTGCTGAATTGGATTCTAAAAACTTGGCAAATAGTTGATCATTGGGTAAAAAGTTCCCTATTAATAATCCATTTGAAAATCTATCCAGATACCGAAATTCTCCACCCATCATCAACCCACGCATGGTATAAACATGAGGCACAATTGTTGCATCCAAATTAGGGGCAATATTCCAATAATAAGGGAGCGAGAAGTCATAACCTGATATATTAGAGAAACCAACGGTGGGCGTTAAAAAACCTGATTGGCGTTTTCCTGAAATCGGAAAACTTAAATAAGGGATATAAAATATGGGCTTTTTGTGCCACTCAAATCGCGTATGTCTTGCAATACCTCGCTCTGTTTTTGGATTTAATTCAAGATTTTTTGCCACAATTCGCCAAGAGGTTTCATCTGGGGAACACGTTGAAAAGCTTGCATCACTTAAATTAATTAGGCCATCAGTACTTCGTTCTACTTGTTTTGCTTGACCCCAAGCGGGTAAAAAAGCTCTGGCTCTTTTTAACATCACTTTATAGCCGGCATTCCATGCCGTTCCTGCTTGAGTTTGTGGATGGTATTGCGCATAGTTTGCAATGATTTTTTTTCCAGGCTCTAAAATTTCAACCTGATCAAGGAGTAAAATTTCCTCAATTTTACCGGTTTTCGCATTACGCAGAAGATATGCTTTTTTGGCTTTGAGCATTTGTTGTTGATATTCAATTTTAATATTGCCACTTAAGCTTGAACATCCCTGTTCATTGAGCTCAAGTGCTTTGGCTTGTAGTTTAATTTGCCCCGGGGCCACACAAATATTTAGCTTATCGGCTAAAAATCGCCCTCCACAACAGGTCCCAATATTTGGCTGCCATCCTATTTGCTGTAAAAATTGCTGGTAATTTTGATGGTCAGCAATTAATTTAGCCCGATAAGCTTCAGAAATACAGCTATTTTGAGCAAAACTTGACTGTAGCATGACCCCAAAAAAAATTAAAACCCATGGTGTTTTATGTAAAAATTTGTTTATCACAAGCAAACCATCTTTGAAGACAACGCTAGACGCAAATTATAAAATAAGCACTATTGTTG
>RGPR01000137.1 GCA_010030245.1 Gammaproteobacteria bacterium | reverse complement strand
ATTGGTGCGAATGAAAATTCATTCGACATCTATCTTCCTGGAGGGGGTTCAGGTGCTTTTCCTGAATTTTGTGCTGAATTTTGGGTTGGTAGTGACGCGAATGTGAAGTGGGGGGAGCATATTTTAGACAGTTCTTGTGATACTTATTTTAACCACTTCAATTTTACTTCAGGATATAATGTGACCTATGCCAATAAGAACCATAATGCTGTGGATACATTAAAATCAGCTTGTGAGTTTGCTTATACCACATCAGGATTTAGTCTTTCAAATTTTAATAATGTTAAAATTATTCCAGTCGCCTGTCCTAGCACATTGACACAAGTTACAGGCCTACGCTTGACTGATGATGTTAAAAAAGTGGGTAATCAGTCTATACAAACCTTAGGCGCCTTAACAGATGCAGATTTTGACAAGACAGCTCTTGTAGCAAGCACAACTCAGATGCAAGATTGCAAATCCCCATCTTCAAGTTACGATAATAAGGTGAACAACGCTGTAGAAAATTATCAGGCATCTATTTCAGCGGAATTGACACATCCTGTTTTAATGGAAGAAGTTCCCTCCATTGTTAATTATTGCACAAAAAATCCTAGCGTTACCGCTTTTTGCAGCTGTAATCAAGGAGAACTGATTTCTTGTGTTGCTAAGCAATAGATCATAGGGGGGAGGGAGCCTCACTAAAAACTTGCTTGCAGACGGAAAGCAACGTAAAATAATTGTTTTAACACATGATGCTTATGTATGATGCAAAGATATTGCGGTTTTTTGCTTTTTTTTAGCAGTATTTGTTTTGCTGGGGGTAAAGAAACTTATCAAACATATTGTACAGTGTGTCATGCTTCAGGTCTTGCTGCTGCACCCAAGTTTCAAGATGTAAAAGATTGGGGGCCGCGTTGCCAAAGCAAACATTTGCAAGGCTTAGTTCGTAGTGCAATTAAAGGCTTGAACGCGATGCCAGCCAATGGAACCTGTATGAGTTGTTCAGAAGAAGATATTAAACAAGCAATTTTATATATGGTGCCAAAAGATGAATCAATCTGTCATTAAGAGCGTTAATTTTTGGATGCTTATTTTCAGTGTCTTTGCATTATTTTCGACGTTTTTCTGTGAATACTGCTTGCATTTGTCACCTTGTCCCTTATGTTTGATGCAACGTTTATGTATTGAGATTTTAGCGTTTATGTGTCTCGGTTTTTTTGTGGCACAAAAGTGGTCGAAGTTGATTTGGTATCGACTGCTGTTTCTATTGGTAATTGCGCTTGGCGTCATCTTGGCAGCGCGACAAATGTGGTTACAATTGTTTAGCTCGCATGATGGTGGCGCATGTTTGCCTGGATTTGAGGCGTTGGTTTCATATTTTTCCTGGGATGTCATTTTGAAGATGTTGTTTTGGGGATCAAATGATTGCGCCACAGTTGCTTGGCGTTTTCTTGGGCTACCATTATCAGCTTGGTCTATGTTGTACTTTCTTGTTATTTTTGTTTTATTTATGTTAGATATTTTTTATAAAGAGTCTTTGCAAAAGTCATGAGTCAATTACGTTGTCAAATTTTAGCTAAACATCCAAGGCTTACTGCCCGCATGACTCGATTATCAATGGCTCATGGTGACGTCTTAACACCTGTGTTTATGCCGGTCGGAACCAGGGCCGGTGTGAATAACATGACCCCTAAAGAGTTGATACAGGCAGGTAGTCAAATGATTTTAGGGGGCAATACCTACCACATGTTATGTGCACCAGGACTTGATAGTATCAAGCGCCAAGGTGGTATGCATAAAATGATGAACTGGCAAGGTCCTATGTTGACTGATAGCGGTGGATTTCAAGTGTTTAGTTTATCAAAAAACAAAGAAATCTGTCATATTGATGATCAAGGAGCCCATTTCTGTGTGCCTGGAAGTGGTCGCTGGATCCATATGACACCAGAAGTGTCGATTGAAGCGCAAAAAATTATTGGTGCTGACGTGATTATGGCCTTTGATCAATGCACGCCAAGTGAGGTCAGTCATAGCGATGCTGCTTTTATTATGGAGCGCACCCATCGCTGGTTAAAACAATCCCTTGATTATCATCAAGCGAATCCCTTAAATGCATATGGCGATTACCAATCATTGTTTGGCATTGTTCAAGGTGGTGTCTATGCGGATTTACGGCAGGAAAGTGCTGAATTTACGACAAGTCTTAATTTGCCTGGTATTGCAATTGGTGGTGAAAGTATAGGCTTTGATATGGGGCTTACTTGTGAGATTCTAAATCAACTTCATCCCTATCTACCTCAAGAAAAGCCACGTTATAGCATGGGTGTTGGCATGGGGCCGCAAGATTTATTTGATGTGGTCGCCTGTGGCATGGACATGTTTGATTGTGTGGCGCCTACCCGCAATGCTCGCCATGGTTCTTTATATGCTGGACATTTTGTTAAAACACAGGACTGGTTTAGATTTGAAAGTGAATACGCCAATGGACGACTTGATATCAAAAAACAGCTATTTGCCAAAGACATGCAGCCATTAATGTCTGAATGTAGCTGCTATACTTGCCAGCATTATCCTAGGGCTTATTTACATCATCTATTTAAATTAAAAAGCAACTTATTTACAGCACTGGCGTGCATGCATAACATTCATGTGATGCATGAAGCTTGTCGCCTCATGCGTGAACATTTGTTGCAGTATCAAAAAAATTGAGGAATTATGTCAAAAAAAATCAAAGCATTAAGTGCTTTTAGCTTAACGATGATTACTGTTGGCTCAGTCGATAGTATTCGAAATCTACCTACAACTGCTATTTTTGGTAGTCAATTGATTGCATTCTTTCTCTTCGGCGCGCTGTTTTTTTTGCTACCAACAGCACTAGTCTCAGCAGAGCTTGCCTCGGGTTTACCAAGGGAAGGCGGGATCTATGTATGGGTCAAGCGGGCTTTTGGCTTGCGTATGGGATTTTTGGCGATTTGGTTGCAATGGATTGAAAATGTGATTTGGTACCCAACACTGCTTTCATTTTTAGCTGGCACATTGGGGTTTATCATCGCGCCAGAATATGCTCAAGATCCAATGTTTTTATATGTGACCATTGTGGGGGCTTTTGGTTTTGCTTCATTTGTTAATTTTTTTGGCATGCGATCATCTGCCTGGTTTAGTAACTTTTGTGCAGTAACCGGTTTATTAATTCCAATGGCAGCGATTATTATTTTAGGAGGATTATGGCTATTTAGCGGTAATCCGGTGCCTATTAAATTTGGCTTAAGTGAATTAATACCTGATATTCATCATCCTGAACTGATGGTCTCGCTGACAGGGGTGATGATGTCTTTGTGTGGGATTGAGATTGCAACAGTCCACGCGCAAGATGTTGAACATCCCCAAAAAACCTATCCGCGGGTATTACTTTATTCGGTAACGATTATTTTGGTGACCATGATTTTTGGCTCACTTGCGATTGCAGTGGTTATTCCTGGTAAGGATATTAATCTTGTAGCAGGCATTATGCAGGCATTTTCTGCTTTTCTTGCCAATTATCATCTTGAGTATTTAATGCCAGTGGTGGCCTTAATGATTGTGATTGGTGGTATGGGTGGGGTGAGTAACTGGATTATTGCGCCAACTAAAGGCTTGATGATCGCATCTCAAGACGGCTGTATGCCCAGATTTTTTCAAAAAACCAATCGCTTTGGTGCACCAGTCTATTTATTGGTATTACAAGCAACCCTTGTGTTCATCATGGCAAGCTTATTCATCTTTATGCCTTCTGTGAGTGGTTCCTATTGGTTATTAACCGCATTGGCGGCACAACTTTATATGTTAATGTACATCCTGATGTTTGCAGCCATCATCAAGCTTCGTCGTGATGAAGCACTCCTGTATGCGAATTTTAAAATACCAGGTAAAACATTAGGACTTATTCTAGTGGTTGGCGCCGGTATCATCGGTTGTGTCTTAACCTTTGGCGTTAGTTTTATGTTGCCACCACAAATCAATGTGGGTGATGTTCAACGCTACCATGTCATTCAAATTTTAAGTTTGATATTAATGGCAGCGCCACCACTGTTGATACATGTATTTAAGCGACGGTAATCGCAGTTGTTCGTATAAATCAATTAACATAGTAGAAATTTATGGATTTGTTTTGTAAAAACCTGCATGAACGCTTACCAGAGCTCATTTGGAAACTGCCTTTTTGGCCCAAAGGTTATCAAGATTATTTGCCGTTTGGCTTATTTGAAAGACGGGTTGATTTTACCCCAGAGGTGTCGGTTGCAGAGATTGCCAAGCATTTAAACACCCTCAA
>RGPR01000136.1 GCA_010030245.1 Gammaproteobacteria bacterium | reverse complement strand
TAAAACTGACACTGAACTTGCTACTGCTTTTGCAGAGCTCTCCGCAAGTGTCAGATTTTTAGATTTAGGGTCGAATCATCTTAATGATAAAACTGGGCCTGAACTTGCTGCTGCTTTTAGAGCTCTTCCTCGAACCATCACAAGCCTCAATTTAGAGTGGAATGATCTTGCTTATAAAACGGCTGAGGAACTTACGACTGCTTTTGCAGCCTTCATCCCAAATGTGAAAACGCTGAAATTAGGACAATCTGATCTTGTTAAAAGAACGGGGGCTATAAATATAGATTTTCTTAGTGCTTTACCTACAAGCATAACGACCCTAATCGTTGATGAACAATCATTGCATCCGCTAAATTATTTACTAGGCTTTGTATTTCCAGAAGTAATGGCCATACTAGCGAGTAAAGATGAAGGAAGCTTTATTGCTGCAGCTGAACATCCTATCCAAGCCAGTTGCGAGATTGATGACATCCTACTAAAAAAAATGCTGGCTTTTTTCGAAAAACATCAATCACCTAAAGGTTATTTAATATGCGGCCTATTGCTTGAGGGACTCATCGAAAACACTGCTGATGAAGATCCTAATCCGGAGTTCTATAGGCGAAGAGCTTACCAAGCCATAGAATTTTACCGAAAAGCGGGCAGCAATGCTGAGTTAAGGCCTATTGCCAAACATCTTTTATGGCATATGCGAATTAGGTGTCATGATATGCACGATATTATCGAAGTACTTGATCAAGATAATAGTGAACCGCTTTTAAGTAGTTTCAGTTCTTTTAAACCAAGAGATTCTGAAGAACTCTTTTTAAAACGCCAACGAGTTGACTTGGTATTATAGCGTTATCGAGTAGGAAGGGAGCAAAGTCCGCGTCCCCTCCTACTCGATAGAACCAAAATCTAATTAATGCGCGCTGATGTCAGCAATACCATGTATTTCAATAGGTTTTCTATTAGGGAACTCAGCCATTAATTTCAATGAACCACCCATTGCAGAAATATACTTACTAAGCGTTGAAATCAACATATCAGAACGTTTCTCTAAACGAGATATACCTTCTTGCTTCATATGTAATATCTCACCAAGATCTGCCTGCGTTTTTTCAAGAGCTAAACGCAAATCTCGTAATGTCATTTCTTCAGCAATTAATTGGTTCGCTCTCTCTTGAATTAAATCTTTTCTCTCTTTTGAAATAGAGTTCATTTTGTCTTGCAATGATTTAGTCATCATTCACCTCGCTTGTTAAATTTGATAAATGCTTATCAAATCGTTGATCGGCTTTCTTAATTAAATCCTTGTAAAATCGTTTTTCACTACCGCCTGATTTATCACCACAAATAAGTAAAATGGCTCTTCTCAAAGGATCAAATGCAAATGCTAAACGCCATACACCATCATCTGCATTGAAGCGCAGCCTCTTTCATATTAGAAAATTTAGAGCCCTTTAATGTATCAACATGTGGTCGACCTAATTCAGGACCAAATTTTTCTAAAAATTTTAAATGAGCAAAACATTCATTTTGAACTGATTCATTCAGTTCATCGAATTCTGTATCAAAATTTTTTTCAAATATTATTTTCCAGTTCATGAATAAATTATGACATTAAAAACATATTCCGTCAAGGATATATGTTTTTAAGAACATTCTAAGAGTATGCCTTGTTTCAAATTAACCTATTTAACGTCAGTTCGACATTGAATTTTTTAACAAGCAATTAGTTGTTTTGAGCATAAATTCAAAGATGGTTTTTTGGATTGCAATGAATATGCAGCAATACCTGATAATAAATTAACCATGAAATTATTAATACTTCGATGCCTTGAGTGTTCTATTTGGCTAATATTTTTAAGCTGATCATTTACAGATTCTATAATAGCTCTTTTTCTTAGAAGCAGTTTGTTAAATAAAGGCATTAGTTTATTTTTCATGTTTTTCTTACTTTTTGTAATCAACTTAAGCCCTTTTTCAAACAAGGCATCAAATAATTTTTGAGAAATATAGCCACGGTCCCCAACTAATTTACCAATTAAATCCTTCGTGAGTGATTGAACAGGTTCTCTATCATCAGTTGTGGCCTGAGTGAGCTTAAATGCCATGATTTCACCTTTATCGTTAATAACAAGATGCAATTTGAAGCCAAAAAACCATCCCATTGATGATTTTCCTTTTTTGGCGATTCATTTAAATACTCGATTTGAAGATGCTCTTTTAACGTGACAAACATCAATGGTGGTTGCATCAACAAAATAAATGCCTGTCTTGGTTTTGCTTTGAGCCTGGATAAATGCACACATTGGAATTAAAATACCAGGCATCAATTCTACAAATCGATTGTAACTGAGGAGTTTGGGGAATTCTTTATTCAGATGCTGTTTCAAATATTGGATGTAGAAACTTTTGAAATCTCTAAAATGCATTTGATGAAAATAAATCATAATTGTCATCATTTCACTTATACTCATGGAACATGCTTTTCTAGACTTCTTTTGTCCTGATTCAAGCTGGTTTTTTTCAAATTTGGGTAAAAAATCTTTTAAAAAATCATCGACAATACAATACAACTCCAGTAAATTATCCATAACGGTCCTTTTGTAATCATTTTTGACTAAAACTCAGAATTTCAGTCAAATTAGATCAAAAAAAGGACCTTCATTTCAATAGTTTATACTTTTTTTGAATATCGAACTCTCGTTATTTATTAAACATATTACTTCTCTTCAGTTCCTCAATAAACATTATTATTTTTGCTTGAATATTTTTTTGCATTTGACAGTATGAGTTCATATTTTGATAGTTGCTCGGCATTTTTACCTATAAAATTGCACTACATTTCTTCATTACCGAGAGCTTATATGACTGAATACGTTTGCCAATGTCGTGATTTATTTGGCGAAGAGCTAAGGGCTGCTTTTGCTGCGGTCCCCTTAGACACAACAAGCTTAGATTTATCGTCAAGTGCCCTTGGCCATAAATCAAGTGCTGAAATAATTACGGCTTTTGCAGCCCTCCCGCCAAATATCTCAATCCTGAATTTAGATAATAATGACTTTGAACATCATACCACTGCTGAACTTGCGAATATTTTTAGAGCCATTCCTCTAACGGTCACAACCCTGGATTTGGCATTAAATCAACTTGGCCATCGCTGCGGCGCTGAAATTGCGGCTATGTTTAGAGCCATTCCTCTAACGGTCACAACCTTGAATTTAGATGGGAATGACCTTCACCGTAGCACTGGTGCAAACCTTGCTATTGCTTTGGCAGCTATCCCTGCTAGTATCACAACCCTCAATTTAAGCTCAAATGACCTTTATCTTAACACTAGTGCAGCGCTTGCGACTGCTTTTGCCGCCATCCCGCCAACTGTCAAAATCCTGGATATAGAATATAATAACTTTGCCGATAAAACTGGCCCAGACCTTGCAACTGCTTTTGCAGCTATCCCGGTAACTGTCACAACTCTAGATTTAGCCTTTAATGATCTTGGTCATCAAACTGACTTAGACCTGGCTGCTACTCTTGCCGGCATTCCGCAAACAATCACAACTTTGAATTTAAATGCCAATGATCTTCGTCATCAAACTAGCGAAGCACTTGCTGCTGCTCTCAGCGGCATCCCTATTGGTGTCACAACCCTCAATTTAAGCTCGAATGATCTTGGTGATAAAATTGGCACAGCCCTTGCGGATGTGCTTGCAGGCATCCCTCCTAGTGTCATATCGCTCGATTTAACTTTAAACGAACTGGGTCATCAACCAGACGAAGAACTGGCAAGAGCTCTAGCAAGTATCCCTCCAAATGTGAGATATTTGAATTTAACGTCAAATTACCTGCAACATGACGCTCAACTTGCCACTATTTTTAGCACCCTCCCTCGAAGTATTACAGCCCTAAATTTAGAAGAAAATGACCTGACAGAAGTTGCCACTGCTTTCACCGCCTTGGCTCCCAGTGTAACCATACTGCAATTAAGCTTGCGTGACCTTACGACCAGTTCCGGCGGTATACATATAGCGTTTTTTTATGCTTTACCTGCAACAATGACCACACTCATCATCGATGAACACGCATGGCATCCAGTGGATTGTTTACTGTATCTTGTATTTCCAGAGGTAATGGCCATATTAAGCAGTGGGGACGAAGGAATCTTTATCGCCGCAGCTGAACATCCTATCCAAGCCAATTACGACATTGATGACATACATCTTGAAAAAATGATTCACTTTTTCCAATTACATGCATCACCAACAGGTTATTTGATATGCGCACTGCTGCTTGAGGGACTGATCGAAAACACTGCTGATGAAGATCCTAATC
>RGPR01000135.1 GCA_010030245.1 Gammaproteobacteria bacterium | reverse complement strand
GTAATCATTAACCACTTTAACCTCGCTTAATGCGTAGCTATTCTCACCTTTGTTTGAACCTTCAGTTTGTGCAGCAATGTTGTTAGTTGTTGCAGTCTCTTTGTAGAATACATATAAACCACTTTCACTTCTTACTGTTGGAACTAAATCACGGAAGTTAATTGCTTGACTAGGTAAAATTGCAGCATTAATAGCATAAGATGCTTGAGCATCTCCTGTTAAACTTGCACCTAAAGTCATTGACTTAACATCTCTTAAATCTAAACGATACTTACCATTTGATTTCATTGATTTTTCCATTTCATCCAATTTGCCATCTAATTTTTCTACGATAGCCTCATCTAAAAACTTTACTTGTTTAGATGCGTTTTTCTTTTGTGCAGCAGCTTGAGCATCAAATTGTTTTTGTGCTTCATCTTTTACTACACGGATTTCAGCGTTTGTTGCTTCCAACTTTGCTTCAATACTAGCTTGGAAACCTTTAAGGTTTTCAGCCATTTCGTTAATTACTTGTTCCATTTTTACTTTTTTAGTATTTTATTAAATTCTTTAATTGCCTTTAAGATTTCCGCATCATTGTTTTTGACTTCCTCAATTATCGGCTGCGGTGCTTCTGCGGTCGCAGTGATTTCATCAACGATTTCAATTTCTAATAATTCAGATTGAATCCTTTTTATTTCTATCTCCATTAAAGCAAAGGTTTCATCGGTGAAACGACCACCTTTAAATGCTTTAAGAAGTTTCTCTAGCCTTGTTGCTAATTGTTCTTTCTTTACTTCACTTTTAACTGAAATAGTTGGTGTTTCAGGGTTTGCTGCCCATAATACCGCACTTCCTTCATAAAGTTTAAGTTCGGTAATGGTTCTAACACCATCTTTGCCTACGCTTGAATTTATTGTAGTAAATCCAATTGAGTGTTGGTTGATTAAACCAGCATCATACATTTTTAAAATATCTTCTCCTGTTTCAGTCATTACAATTGGAGTGATAGCAATAAGCATATCGCCTTCAACGTAAAGTTGTTCAGGTTTACCAATAACGGCTTCCATTTCAGCACAATGGTCAACTAAAGACCATATTAAGTTTTTACCTGCTGGACCACGCTCTTTTAACGTTTTAGTAAATGCTTCAGGAACGATAATATCGTTGTCTAAATCAACGTTTCCAGTTCTTGCCCATACGGCTTTTACTCTGCGTTGCTCGGTATCAACATCCATTACTTCGTAACCAATGTCTTGTTTTTCAACAACAACATCTTTATTTGTGTATGTTTTCATATTAACAAAGTTATAATTTTTTTTTAATCCGTTAATGCTTCACTAACTAATGTGGTAACTTCCATCAATGCGTAATTTGTTAACAAGTTCCAAATGTAACCAACATCGCCTTTTGGTGGGTTATTTTGTAAAGTCATTAGTTTCCCTTTTGAATCCCTTTGTGCCTCATATCCTAAAGTACAACGGCAATTACACACATCGGCAGCACTTCCACTTGAATCGCACGGATGTAGCATTAAATCAAATCCACCTTTTTTGTTTTGTAGTTTGAATTTGTCATCAAAAGGAATTTTAACTCCATCCATATGTAAATGGTCAAATTGGTCTCTTGGTATTCTTCTTGTGCGGTTATCCCTTGCACTTATCCATTCCTTCATTGTAACTAACCCTGTGGATGCCGTTCCAACCATTGAACCTATGTTAGCTGCCCTCCCTGTTTCCGTTCTTGCGATAAGTTCGGCACGATAGTCGGTTATTCCGCTAACCCTTAAAAGTGCAATCGTTTCTTGCATAGTGTAATTCTTTTCACTTGCTTGAATAAGAAATCTACGGATTTGCTCTTTTGTAGTGTCAGTTATGTCGGCAGCCAATTGATTTAAACCTTGTCTTTCTAAATATTGAAGTATAACGTAAGCAAATAGGTCGGTTTCGGCAGATTTGGTCTCTAATGCCTCGTAAATGCCCTTTACAGACCTTTTAACGGACTTTTGTACTATTTGTGCCATCTTTACCCCCATAGCCATATGAAGTCGCTGAATGGTCTTTTTTAAGGCTTTATCGCTAATTGCGTTTAAGTTTTGGGTACGGCAATATGTATCAACCTGTTTTTGCAGTTCTTTTTTGAACTTGGGCGAATAGGTTTTTAATGCGTTGGCATATAGTTTTCTATAATCTTGCCAAATCATTTTATTGATTTAAGTTATCAGGTATGGTCAATGGTTGAAATTGGTCAACAGGTTGAAGTCCACTAGGAACGTACCTCTTATTTGCTTCTAGTTCTTGATAAACCTTCATATCATAACCTACATAAAGGTTAGAACCTTTGTAACCCCAATCAGTGTGTAGTTTTCTATTTAAGTTTTCAGTCAACGCATCAAGCAAAGGAATGGCACAACGTAATGTCAATGCCTTTTCGCCTTCTAATTGATTGTTATATGTTTTATTGTCGGCATCGTTTAATAGTTGTGAAGGAACTCCGTAAATGTTACAAAGTGCTTTCATATCCCATTTCTCTGATTCAATGATATTAAGTTCAACAGGAGACAAACCGATTGCTTTCCAATCTACCTTATAACCTGACACCGCAATAGAATTAAAGTTTGATGAACCACCTTTTTGACTAATAGCGGTTTTAAGTGCTTGTGCTTGTTGCGTTCCACTTGTAGGGTCAAAGCGGTCATCATTCATAAATAGAACTCCAGCAGGTCCACCATTTTGAAATGCTGCAACTGAAGCCGTTTTAGCTTCGTTACTTCTTGTCAATGTTCTTGCTGCTGCTCTTAATGGCGATTGTCCATAAAGTTGTTGCCCTGTAACACTCCATTGTGGGTTATAAAATTTATCGTGTAATATCTCTTTTGGGTCAAATGTCCACATTTCTCCAAAGTACAATTGGTAGCCTGCTCTAACAGGTGGGAACTCGTTTATATTAGCAATGATAGCCATATACTGACTAGGCAAAGCGTAAAGTTCAAATGGTTTATTTTGATTTGCACCTGCTTCAATAAGTTTAGCGTAAATAAAAGAATTACCTGTAATTAACTTAAATCCGCACCACTGCTCTACTAAATCTCCCCAAGTATCTTCGCCATTTGGATATTTCAATAGGTCGTTCAATCTTGAATCTCCAGTGTATATTTCAAATGCTTTTTTGTGTAATTCGTTTACTTCTTGCCAATTGGTAATCTTATCAGGTTGTTTCATCAAAGACTTATAACGTTTGGCAGAAACTTCATCCGTTACTTTGTAAACGTGGAATGGAGCAAGTTTTGCTTTGTCTGTTATTAGTTTAACAATTGAATAAACGATATCATTTTTAACGTAACCATCATTTACGAAAGCCTGTTGGTCCTGTCCTTGCCAAGTTACTATGCCGTTTTGTATTGCTACTTGTGAACCAAGTGGATAGTTAGGTAAAAGAGTGTTTAGTTTCTTTTTTGTAAAGAAATCCCAAATTGCCATATTATTAGAATTTAAACAAAGTTATACAATTTACGCTAAAATACTGGTTCTTCTATTACGTTATCGTTTTTATCCTTCTTCCATTTGTAGGATTGTATTTCTCGTTTTAGGTTTTGGCTACTGTGATGAATGTTTATAGGAAATGATTTCATTTGCATTATTCCTGCCCAAACTTCTTTAACGGCTGGTTTAATATTAAAACCTTGTCTGTAAAGTTCTTCAATAGATTTGGGTTCTGCTGCATCTGCGTAAATCGTGGCACGTTCAGGCACTTTTTCTTTTATCAATCTTGATAGGTCGGATAATGTAAGACTGCTTTGATAAATGATTTCCTCAAAATAGTTTTGCCCTTCGTAATGCGTAACCTTTATAAGTGCTGCTGGGTGTACATAACCAAAGTCAAGTCCATAGAATGTGTCTCCGTTGGGTGTTTCGCTATATTGTTTCCATTGGGTGTAAATAAGTTCTTTTGCTGCTCCCCTTTCGCCCAATCCATAAACCTTCCACATAAAGTCATCTGGTAGGTCTTTGTATTGCTCAATGTTTTTTATTTGGGTGTCCGATAGGTTTGATATGTTGTTAAGATAGGTTGAATGTATGCGTTTATTTAAAGGGTCATCCGCTATGTCATAAACCCAAGAAACGAAGTCGGCAGGATTCCAATCAAGGAAAACTTGTCCAGTTGTTCTAATAATTAACTGGTCATATAATGCTTTGCTTATAAGGTTAGCCTCGTTTATGAATAGAATATCCCTTGCTGGTCCTTTTGCTTTATCAGGGTCTTCCAATCCAAACAACTCAATATAAGAACCATTTTTAAATGTATAAATAAAATCGGTGTATTTGAAGTCGTTTTCATCCCATATATTCCATTGCTCCATTATGCCTTTA
>RGPR01000134.1 GCA_010030245.1 Gammaproteobacteria bacterium | reverse complement strand
ATTGCCTTGAAGCCATTTTTCAATGAAAAGGGGTATCATTTCAGGGGGATCTTGAAAATCAGCAACAATAGAAATAACAGCATCACCTTTGGCTTGTAAAATACCATAGACAGGAGAGCGAACATGTCCAAAATTACGAGAGTTAATAATTATTTTTACATTTTTATCTTTCTTTGCAATACTTTTTAAAATTTTTACAGTATCGTCAGTTGATGCATTATCAATGAATAAATGTTCATAATGAAAATCTGGTAAATGTTCATCGAAATTTTTTTTCACAGCTTCATAAAGTCTTTTGATATTATCTTCTTCATTAAAGCAAGCTGTAACAATACTGATTAGGTTTTTTGACACTGTTTAAAACTCATGTTCTGAGAAAGATATCAAAAATATATAACTTTTTCTCTATTAAATAAATATGTGGTTTTGTAATTATTGAATTAAGTTATTAATTCATTTAATGTAAGCATTAAATTGGATCTTTGGTGAGTGGTAATGGATTATTCTGTGCATTTAAACGGCAATAATTTATCCTTTTGTGCGGATGAATCAAAAACCATTTTAGATACAGCTTTAGAAAAGCAATTTCACTTAGGTTATAGTTGCAAAAAGGGGGAATGTGGCAGTTGTTCTGCTAGTCTTTTATCAGGTGTGGTAAAAGATATGAATGGCAACAGCATAGATAGTGGTAATATTTTAACGTGCTGTTCTTTTCCTCAATCAGATATTACTCTAGATGTCGATTTTTTTCCGGAGTTACAAGATATCAGTGTTCTTAATTTGCCTTGTAAGATAATCAACTTAGAATTTTTATTTGATAAATTTTATGTATTAAAAGTTAAATTGCCGCCGAATGCAAGATTCAATTTTTTACCTGGACAGTATGTTAATCTTAGTTTAAAAGGTGTCGTAAGAAGTTATTCTTTAGCAAGTGCTGATGTTCAGAATGACGTATTAGAGTTTCATATTAAACATGTATCTAATGGGAAATTTAGTACATTATTAGCATTGTCTCAAATCAATCAATTAATGCGTTTGGAAGGGCCTTTGGGTACTTTCTTTATTCGGCACAGTGCTGCACCTATTATTTTTGTTGCAGGAGGGACGGGGTTTGCACCAATCCAATGCATGATTCAGGAACTTATTCAGGAAGAAAACCATCGATTAGTATATTGTTATTGGCGTATGAAGTCCTCTCAAGATTTCTATTCCACGATACCCTTTGGCTGGGTGAATAAAAATATTAAATTTATCCCATTTGTATCTAAAGAGGATATAAATGCTTTAGAGCGAAAAGGCGATATTGATGAAATATTAAAGCAAGACTTTGAGAGTTTGCATGGATTTCATGTTTATGTGTGTGGTTCATTAAGTTTAATTCAAAAAACAAAAGACATATGTAGTCATTTGGGACTAGATTCAAAAAGTTTTTTTACTGATGCATTTGTGTCCTCAGGTGATTAAAATTATCAAAAAGGAGTAATGATGAAGGCTGTAATTCTGGCTGGTGGATTAGGGACTAGATTAAGCGAAGAAACAATTGTTAAACCAAAGCCAATGGTGGAAATTGGTCCTATGCCAATAATCTGGCATATCATGAAACATTATTCAACCCATCAAATTAATGAATTTATTATCTGTTGTGGATATAAGGGCTATGTAATTAAAGAGTATTTTGCCAATTATTTTTTACATATGTCCGATGTCACTTTAGACATGAATGAAAACCAAATGCATGTTCATAACCGACGTGCTGAGCCTTGGAAAATTACATTAGTGGATACAGGCGACGCTTCAATGACGGGAGGGCGCTTGAAACGCATTGCTGAACATGTGTTACATGATGATGCATTTTGTTTCACCTATGGTGATGGTGTGAGCGATGTCGATATTACAGATACCATAGTATTTCATAAGTCTCATGGTAAATTAGCAACACTAACAGCAACAATTCCACCTGCTCGTTTTGGTGCGTTAGATATCGATAATGGATTCGTGAAATCTTTTAAAGAAAAGCCAAAAGCTGAAGGTGGTTTAATTAATGGTGGATTTTTTGTTTTATCGCCAGAGGTATTAAATTATATTGATGGTGATGATTGTATTTGGGAACAAGAGCCATTAAAACAACTTGCTTTTGAAAATCAGTTGATGGCTTTTGAACATCAAGGGTTTTGGCAGCCAATGGATACATTGCGTGATAAAGCGTATTTAGATGAATTATGGAATCAAGGAAAAGCACCGTGGAAAACTTGGGAGTAAAAAAATGATTAATCCCTTGTTTTGGAAAGATAAAAAGGTCTTTATCACAGGACATACTGGTTTTAAAGGGAGTTGGTTATCGATGTGCTTGATGAGTTTAGGAGCCGATATTAAAGGTTTTTCCTTAGCGCCTCATTCAGATTTTTCTTTGTACCATGAATCAGGTTTGTCACAACAAATGCACTCTGAATTTGGTGATATTCGTGATTATGAAAGTCTTTTATCTTCAATAAAAGCATTTAATCCTGATATTGTTTTGCATTTGGCTGCTCAAGCTTTAGTAAGGCAGTCTTATCATAATCCTCGAGAAACTTATGGCACTAATGTGATGGGAACTTTAAATGTTTTTGAGGCTATTCGAGCTGTCGGTAGTGTAAAAGTGGTTATCAATGTGACAAGTGATAAATGCTATGAAAATAAAGAATGGTTTTGGGGTTATCGAGAAACTGATGCCATGGGTGGGTATGATCCATATAGTAGCAGCAAAGGATGTGCTGAATTGTTAACTGCTTCTTATCGACAATCTTATTTTCATCCAGAGGATTATGCTCAACATGGTTGTGCTTTGGCTTCAGTTCGAGCAGGAAATGTTATCGGGGGCGGTGATTGGTCTCAAGATAGATTGGTGCCTGATATATTATATGCATTCCAACATTCTCAAGCTGTTATGATTCGCAATCCAAATGCGATACGTCCATGGCAACACGTATTAGAGCCTCTTTCAGGATACTTAATGCTTGCTGAAAAATTATATACTAATGGGCCAGAGTATGCTGAAGGATGGAATTTTGGACCATTATCGAGAAATGAGATTTGCGTTGGTGAAATTGTGAAAATGTTGGCAAATTCTTGGGGCGAAAATGCAAATTGGAATATTGATTTATCCCCCCAGCCCCATGAAGCACACTTTTTAAAATTAGATTGTTCAAAAGCGATTTCTCAATTGGGATGGTATCCAAAATGGAGTATATATGACGTGATTCCTAAAATTGTGAATTGGCATAAGGCTTGGATGAATGGTCAAGAGATATTTGATTATTGTTTGAGTGAAATCAATGATTATATAAAACAGGATGTAAAATAATGACAAATAAAGACGAAATTCGTTTAGAAATTCAAAAATTAGTTGAACAATATGCAAATCTTGCTTTTGTTAAAAAAGATTTTATTGGTGGCGAGCAAGTCATCCCACCTGCAGGTAAAGTGATTGGTGTAAAAGAGTTGCAGTATATGGTTGAAGCCTCACTTGATGGTTGGTTAACCACTGGGAGATTTAATGACGCTTTTCAAAAAAAATTAGGTGAATATATAGGTGTACCTTATGTGTTGACAACAACATCAGGATCCTCTGCTAATCTTTTAGCATTTACTGCGTTAACGTCTCCATTATTAGGTGAGCGACAGTTAAAACCAGGGGATGAAGTGATTACAGTCGCTGCAGGATTCCCCACCACGGTCAATCCAATTCTTCAAAATGGCATGGTGCCTGTTTTTGTTGATGTGGATATTCCAACCTATAATATCAATACTGATTTAATTGAAGCAGCAGTGAGTTTGAAAACCAAGGCCATTATGATAGCGCACACCCTTGGGAACCCATTTAATTTAAAACAAGTCAAACATATTGCTGAAAAATTCAATCTTTGGTTAATTGAAGACTGTTGTGACGCTTTAGGTACAACTTATGAAGGTCAGATGGTTGGAACTTTTGGAGATTTGGCAACAGTTAGTTTTTATCCGGCACATCACATTACAATGGGTGAAGGTGGTGCTATATTTACTCGTTCAAAGACATTACATAAAATTGTAGAATCTTTTCGTGATTGGGGAAGAGACTGCTATTGTGCCCCCGGATGTGATAATACCTGTGGTATGCGGTTTACGCAACAATTTGGAACTTTACCGAAAGGTTATGATCATAAATATACTTATTCACATATGGGTTATAATCTTAAAATAACTGATATGCAAGCAGCTTGTGGTTTGGCTCAACTCGAGCAAATAGAGCGTTTTGTAGAGCAGCGTCAAGCAAATTTTAAATTTTTAAAAAGTGCTTTTTCTTCTTGTGAAGAATTCATAATTCTGCCTGAAGCTACGCCTAATTCAGAGCCTTCTTGGTTT
>RGPR01000133.1 GCA_010030245.1 Gammaproteobacteria bacterium | reverse complement strand
TTCACGACCAGCGATGAATAACTCAAAACGATCAGTCATTTCAGGATTAATGGTGGAGGCTCTCGCAAGGGGCGACACTTCTGTTGGATAACCTGTAATAAAGCTAGGCTGAATGAGTAAATGCTCCACTTTTTCCTCAAATAAGACCAGTTGTAACTTACCAATACCATCGGTATCTAAAACCTCAACGCCTATTGATTTAACCAATTTTTTAAGACTATCCAAATGCGTTAATTCAGCTTTGCTCCATTGCGGTTGATATTTTAGTAATGACTCAAGCATGCTTAAACGCTCAAATGGTTTAGAAAAATCAATGCTGTGGCCTTGATAGTCGAAAGTTGCTGTGCCAAGTACTTCAAGTGCGACAGTCTTCAATAATTCTTCACTAAAATCCATTAAATCTTCATAGTCAGCATAAGCTTGATAAAACTCTATCATGGTAAACTCAGGGTTGTGTCGAGTAGATAACCCTTCATTACGGAAGTTTCGATTGATTTCAAATACACGATCAAAACCACCAACCACTAAACGTTTTAAATATAGCTCAGGTGCGATTCTTAAAAACATCGACATGTCTAAGGCATTATGATGGGTTGAAAAAGGTCGTGCGCTCGCACCTCCAGGGATGGGATGCAACATGGGTGTTTCGACTTCTAAAAAGGCATGTTTGATCATGAAATTTCGTATTGATTGCATCACCTGACTTCGAATGAAGAAAATACGTCGGCTATCTTCATTGGCAATCAAATCAACATAGCGTTTACGATAGCGGATTTCTTGATCGGCTAAACCATGAAATTTATCAGGTAAAGGTCGAAGTGATTTGGTTAACAAAATCAGTTCTTCTGCATGAATGGTTAACTCACCTGTTTTGGTGATAAATAAATAACCCTCAACACCTAAAATATCACCCAAATCCCAATGTTTAAATTCTTCATGCAAAGCAGGTAAATCATTGGAGGTTAAATAGACTTGTAATCGGCCTGAAACATCTTGTAAATGGAAGAAACTCGCCTTACCCATGATGCGACGAAGCATCATTCGGCCAGCAATCGCCACACGAACCGGATTGGTTTTTAATGTATCAGCATCAAGATGCTTATATTTTTCGATAATTTGGGCTGTCGTGACGCCTGGTCGAAAATGATTGGGGAAGGCAAAACCTTTTGCGCGCAGTTCTGCTAACTTTTGTTGACGAATTTGATATACATTACTTTCATCTTGCATAGGTGATACATTTTCTTCTGACATATTTTAAACTCCTGCTTTTAAACTAGCGGCAATAAATTCATCTAAACCCCCATCAAGAACTGCCTGGGTGTTACCGGTTTCAATACCGGTTCTTAGATCTTTAATTCGGGATTGATCAAGGACGTAGGAACGAATTTGCGAACCCCAACCAATATCAGACTTGGTGGCTTCAAGGGCTTGTGCTTGAGCTGTTTTTTCCTGCATGGCTTGTTCGTACAGACGAGCCCGTAATTGCTTCATGGCTTGATCTTTGTTTTTATGTTGGCTTCTATCACTTTGACATTGGGTCACAATGCCTGTTGGCACGTGAGTGATACGAACAGCCGAATCGGTTCTATTGACGTGCTGACCACCCGCACCAGAAGCGCGATAGGTATCAATCCGTAAATCAGCAGGATTAATATCGATTTGGACTTTTTCATCAATTTCTGGAGAGACAAACACTGCCGCAAAAGAGGTGTGGCGACGATTACCTGAATCAAACGGTGATTTACGCACCAATCGATGCACCCCGCTTTCAGTTCTTAGCCAACCGTAGGCAAAATCACCTTGTACATGCACGGTCGCACTTTTAATACCAGCGACATCACCTGCCTGGCATGAAACCAATTCAACTTGAAAACCATGATGTTCACACCAACGCAAATACATGCGTAATAACATCTCAGCCCAATCCTGGGCCTCAGTACCCCCTGAGCCCGATTGAATATCGAGATAACAAGGCGCATGGTCCATTTCGCCATTAAACATGCGACGAAATTCTAGATCAGCAACTCTTTTTTCCAATTGCCCACAGACAGCCATAATATCTTGAATGCTTGACTCATCATTTTCAGCTTTGACCATTTCATAAAGCTCAAGATAATCCATCACTTGATGCGTGATATCTTTTAAATTCAACACAATCGCTTCAAGATTAGCTCGTTCTCTCCCTAATGCTTGTGCTCTATCTGGATCATTCCATAAATCAGGTAATTCAAGTTCAGCAGCGACCTCTTCAAGTCGCTCTTCTTTCAAAGGGCCGTCAAAGATACCCCCAAAGATCTTCAGCACGTTGCTTTAAATCTTGAAGATGCAATGAAATTTGATTAATTTCCAACATAAAAAAACTCGTTTTCTAAAACAAACCCTTATTGTAACAAAACCTGACATAAACCAACAGAGATCTGAAATAAAACAAGCGCGTCATCTTAATACTTCATATCGACTGCCTATTTCATGACGTGGATAAGGCTGAATATTTTACTCTTTTCATAGGTTTTTTATCATCTGGAAAAGCAGTTTCTGGAGCGAAAAAACCAAGTGTTGGCCTTGGTGGCGCAATCAGTAATAGTCTCAGTTTTTCAAAATCAAATGGCTCAAGACGCATTGGATCAACGATAAATTTTTCCCTATGCTCTGAACCTGTATTAGCATATTTTACTCTAGCAAATTGATAATGTGATAGTTTTTCAGCGATTGGACCTTCTTCTGATAAACATTTGATATGAAATACCATGTCTTCAATTTGTCTTGAAAATTCGCGGTCTTCCTTTGCCAAACAAGCAGCTCGGCGAAAAAAATCCATCGCTATCAATCGACGTTGCATTAAATTGTGTTCATTAATAGACTGTTGCGCCCTAGTTATATTGCTAATTCTACCTTCCAGTAAAAATCCAGCCACTAAATCAGTAACAACGGTTGCATGCTGTTCAAATGTGCTAATGATTTCAAATAAAGTGCTGTCATCAATATCTAGGTTAACAGCTATGATTTGAGATTCTATGGTGTAATTCCTGATAAATAGATGCATATCTGCTTTTGTCGGAAAAATCTTAGCTACAAAAAAGCCAATAGGTGGCAAATAAGATTGTTTATCCAAGGTTAGGCTTGTGACTGTGCTTGGTAGATGTCGAAAAATCAACATCAACTCACTGACTGTCCTATCTTGTAAATCGGCAAGACTTAATTCAATTGATTTCACACTTTCAGGAAGCTCTCCAAGCGCTAGACTTAATTCATGAGGGGTTTTCTTATAAAAATAGTTGGCACTCAAATTTATTGCATTGACGCCTGACCCAATAACTCGGAATGCTTCCCTTAAGGCCGCTCCTGTTTGCTGATCAAAATCATTTCCACTCATGTCAATCGCTTTAACAGTAGCTGGAATGGCTGCACATATTTGTTGTAAATACTGATGCCGTTTATGACCAAAATTATTATAACGCAAATACAGTGAACTCACCGATGGCGGCAAAGCTGCAAGCATTTCCGCGAATCTTTTTGCCGGTATTTTTGCCAAGTTATTATGACTTAAATCAAGCGCTCTAACCCTAGTTGGTATGGCTGCCATAATAATGACTAATGCCTCTGCACATTTTCGAAATAAATCATTATCAGCCAAAGATAAGTGGAAAATGGTGGAGGGAATATAAAGCAGTAATTCAAGCCATTCAACTCTTGTTTTAACGTGTAGATAATTCTTACTCAAATCAAGTGTTGTGACATGTGGAGGAATGGCTGCAAAAGCATGAATTAAATCGTCAATACTTCGAGTATACAAGTGGTTACAACTCAAATTGAGGGCGCTAAAGGGTGGACCCGAATGTAGCGCTAAAAAAAGTTGAATGAAGTCAAGGCTAGTTTTCTGATTTAAATAATTTCCGCACAAATTAAGTGAAATAAGGCCCTGTGGGAGGGCAGCAAAAACGCGAGCCAATACGCTAGCTGATTTTTGATAAAGCCCAGTAATACTTAAGTCAACTGCCGTAACGCCTTGAGGGATGGCCGCAAACATTGTGACTAAATCATCATCTGTATATTCACCTAGATCATTGAGACTAAGGTCAAGCGATGTTGTTGCTGGCGGAATAGTTCCTATACCTCTTACAATAGCTTGTATCCCTTCATTTGTGAGCGAAAAATACATTGTTAATTCTCAAAGTAGCTAGATTGTTAGGCAAAATATTACTATAAATTTGCGCACTTTTGAACAAACTTTAGCCCCTAAATACCCAATAATAACCAGAATTGATGAATTCAGAATATCTTGAACGTTTAAATAGAAGCAATCACCGTTCTCCAATTTTGCTCCCAATCGTTGCTGGCAATAGCTGCCCGAATCTTAATCCTATAGAAAGGTTATGGAAGGTCATGAACG
>RGPR01000132.1 GCA_010030245.1 Gammaproteobacteria bacterium | reverse complement strand
GGATGTTGTCAAATCTATCTAAACTCCTAAAATTAAAAAAAATCTTGGAAAAAAGAAATTGTTTTGATAGATAAGCTAAGTTTTTTGTAGGTGTCACCAAAAACCTGCTTACTCTGATAATTTGAGAAGATGATATATTGAGGCGAACATGACAGAAATATTTGCAGATGAAGAAAAAGTTACCCCGGTAGAGGATGATATTTTAGAGCTAGAGAAAGATGCTGATTGGCAAGATTTTAAAGCAAGCCAAGATACTGATGCCAGAAGACGCTTAGAAGATTTATTGGATGAAAAAAGACTCAAAAAGGACTTGGATGATTACTTTGAACTTCAGGATTTATAAGGATTAAATATGGCAAATTATGCAGGCAGTGCGCATTGGCGAGATTCAGCTAGAGCTACTCGTTTTTTCATGATAGATTCGCGAGCAGCTTTTTTTATCTTGTTTTTTTTGGTACATATTCAAGTTTGGACAGGATTACTTGCTTTAGTTAACATCATTTTTTTTTCTATCATTGAACACTATGGTTTTAGTATCCCAGTCTTTTTTAGATGGTTTCGAACAAATCTTGCAGGTCCGATCAAATTGTCACAACCGTGGTGGATAGAATGAAGCACGATATTTCACAAATGCTTGTTAAAATTTCGAAAGAAATGAATGCAAAGTTTTATCTTTTAGACAAACCTGTTTCTGCAGAAGAGGTATTTGCAAGCACCGGGCTTTTGCCTGCATTTGCAAGAAGAGCTGATCAGCTTTGTTCTTTATGTATGGGGTATGGATTAGGCTTGTCTTTTCGTGATACAGAACAGGGGATGCTTGGAGTGGAAGTTGTTTTTGATGAGGCAACACCTCATGCACTGCGCTTAATATTCATTACAGACATCATTGCCGATTTTATCAACTCTAGTCCTAGTACTGATTTTAGCCCTTTAGACGAACTGCTTAAAGATTCAATGTTTGATTAATGAATTTGCTTAAAAAATTTTTAACTGTATGTTTATTCTAGGCTGTATAATTGAGGCGGGTGGTTCGAAAAATAGTTTACCGTTAACAAATCAATTCAAACGATAATTTATTAATACATTAGAAGATGATACTATTCCCATCTTGTAAAATTTATCACCTTTTTTGATGGATAAAGAATATAGCAAGCTTGAGTTTGAACTAAAAAAAGCCATATCAAACTGTGGTCAGTCTAAAACTTCGCCTAAAAAAGAAGCTGAAATGACTCGAGCTATCGAGTGGTTACAAGAAAAAATCAGTAAACTGGATATGTCTGCAATTGAAAAAAAGCATCCTAAAACCTTTTTATTCTGGTTGTTAGATACATATTTGGGATATCCCGTAGAAATGCAGCTATCCAATCTAGGTATGCTGAGAATTATTAGGTATTCATTTGTTCAGAAAAATGCGCAAGGTGATTCATTATTTTCTTATTTTGTAAGACATCCGCGAGCAAGGCTATTGTTTCAGCAGTTTTTTGAAAACTTTCCGGACTATATTTTTAAGTCAAATGATCCCGGCCATCCCCTATTAATGCCAGAGTTAAATGATGACTTATTTCGCTATTTAGTTATCAATTTTCATAAGTTTAATCCGCCCAAACTAACACCTATCATTTTTGCTATTCGCATCAAAAATATAAGCCTTATTACCCGAATTTTGCAGCATTTCCCATGGATGATTAATTCACCCACACACGACGGAATTTACCCAATTGCCATGGCGATTTTTTCTGAATCTTTTGAAATATTAGATTTTATTCTTTCTCATCTTTCATCTATTGATCAGGTGAATGTGTATCTTAGTAGAAATTCACTTGCACACATCATTTTTTTGGTTCAAAACAAAGAATTCACAAAAACAGTTATTTTCGATGAAAAATATGCGGGTTTAAATTTACAAAGCACTATCCTTTCACAAACACTACATAATGCTAATGGACAGCTACCTATATTTTGCGCATTAAATGAAGGTCATTACGAACTGTTTGAGCATATTGTGACGTTTAATCCAAGTATGAAAGATGAATTTCGGCATTTACTCATTCAGTTAATTCATGTTCCCACACTTCATGGCTTCAATTATCTTTATCGCCAACATCATTTTTCACCGCTGCAAACGCCTGAATTATTTTCAAAATTTACTACTCTTTTTCTATCAGCAGAAAAATTCCATATCTTAAAGTGGATTGCTGAATTGGAAACACTTGATTCAAGTTATGCCAAGGCATTCAATTTATTTAGTGCTATCCTTTCTAAAGATGATGCAACAATGCTTAGATTACTGGGAGATTCATCAATTGAATGGTCTTCTATGTTGCCAATCATTCCCTGGAAGATAACAGAGTTACTGCTCAAAGCAGATCGGGGACAATGGATTGCTAAATTTGATTTATTTGAACGA
The DNA here is from genome assembly GCA_010030245.1 of Gammaproteobacteria bacterium. Classification (GTDB taxonomy): domain Bacteria; phylum Pseudomonadota; class Gammaproteobacteria; order Legionellales; family Legionellaceae; genus UBA2653. The sequence goes on along the minus strand of RGPR01000132.1, from coordinate 1,983 downwards.
AGTCCGTACTTTATTTTTAGACATAAAGCTGATTTAAGGGAAAATTTTTTAAACTTTGTATTATTCGAAACAGGTGCTTCTGTAATATTGAAAGTGAAAGCTCATCATCGCAAGTTGATAAAATATTTTGGTGATTACCTGAATAGGCATCGAGATGAATATCCAAAATGGGTCGAGCATTTTTATGCCCCTAAATATTTTATCTATTTATTTCTCCATGATTATGATGTTTTTGCTCATGATGAGCCTTTATTGCATTATTTTGAACGCATTATGTCTCCTCATGAAGATAAGACCGATAAAGGTATTGGCAAGAAGCATCGTGAAGAAGGTATGAGAATTGCATTTGAGCAATACCAAGTGCATATGCAAGAGTTTTTTTTAGGCAAAGTAGATCGTCCTATCGATGTGAATGTTAAAGACAGAGACGGCCTCCATCTTTTTGCAAAGCTCATCAAATTGGATAAATTGCCCCACATCAATTTTCTGAGCAAGTACTGTGAAGATATTTCACTTAAGGACCTTGATTCAAGAGGTTCAAATCTATTGCACCTAGCCTCTGAATACAACAAGCTTGAGGCTGTTAAATGGTGTATTCAGAAAAAAATTGACCCCCATCTAAGTCGAGATGCGGATGGGTGTTTATCAATAGAAATTGCTTTTGAGAACCAACATATGCATATCGTTCGTTATTTGGGAAAACTGGTGAAACCATCGGGATTAATATCTTTTTTGAAACAACTTATTCAACACGGAAATGATGTATTGATGTATTATCTTTTTGAGCAAGGCGTTTTTGGGTTTAAATTTACGCCCCATCATCGCAGCCAAATGTTAGCGCTTGCCCATCCTGTACTCAATCAATGTTTGGGCGTTAAGGAAAAGGAAACGGTCGAGCGCGTACTAGAACCTGAAACACCAGCCTCAGCAGAAGAAGATACAAGACAGCTCGCAACACCAGAGCTGCCAACTAAACTTAGTGTACTCAATCAACGTGCCCTAGATGTCTATGCTGGTTTGCTCAAAACCTCCGATCTAGAAAACCTGATTAATACAACAAAAGTCCTTAAGCAAGATATCTACCAAGAACCCTTGCGCAGCATTTTTGGTCAAAATATTGTTGCGTATGCAGAAAAAATATGCAGTTCTGGGAATTTAGGGCTTATTAAACAATTTTTTAGAATTCCAGTTGTTGATGCGCTCATGGGCGCTAATGATGGTCATTGGCCGCATATCGCAAGACGTGCTTGTCAAGATAATCAATTAGAGACACTCGGGTTCATCATGAGGCACACTATTGCGAGCGTGAAAATTTACCCTCATCTGTTAGAGCTATGCCTTATCAGTTTTAAGTCGCTTGCTGTGTTTAAGTTATTGATATCATCATTTGAATTGCCATTAGCGCCATATCAAGAAATGGTCGACCATGCGATAGAAACAAATAATCTTGTTATTTTAGAAGAGCTGCTGGTATCTAAACAAGCTCAACTTTATTTATGCAGTGATCCGATTGGCATTTTAATGACATCCTTTGAACAACAAGCTGAAACAGCTGCACTATTGATAAGTCAGCCATCATTCCAAGAGCAGCTCGCCACGGAAGAGAATGTGTTATTGAAACATGCGATGTATTTGAATAAACCCGCAGTGGTTCAAATGTTATTAGAATATCCCGCGGTTAGAATCGAAGTTTTGAAAATGAGTGACGCAGATATGCACGCCATGATAAGCAGCGCTGGTGAGCCTATGATGCAATTGTTTGAAAAACATGCAGAATTAGATGCTTTTTTTGCACAAGCAATGCGTTCTACCAAAAGTGCTAAGGCCGATAGCTTGCAATTTAGATTGCCAGTTATTGTACAAATTGAAGAACTTATCCAGGCAATTGAGACTTCAAATCAAGCATTATTGTTGGATTTATATAAAGCTTTTTTTCTTAGCACACAGTGTTTGGAACAATTGATGGTTATCTCAGTCAAAAGC
>RGPR01000131.1 GCA_010030245.1 Gammaproteobacteria bacterium | reverse complement strand
GAATGGTATAGGCAAAATCGACCGCTGTGGCCCCTTTTGGCAATTCTAAAATATGACCTTTAGGGGTAAACACATATATTTCATCAGGAAATAAATCAACTTTCACATTTTCAATGAATTCAATTGAGTTACCGGTGCTGCGCTGCATATCCATTAAACGCTGCATCCATTCCCGAGCTCGAAGTTGAGCCTCATTAAATTCCATGCCATCAGATTTATAACTTAAATGCGCAGCAATACCACATTCGGCGACATTATCCATTTCTTGAGTACGAATCTGTACTTCAAGTGGCACGCCGTAAGGACCAAATAAGGCGGTATGCAAGGATTGATAACCATTAACCTTAGGAATGCCGATATAGTCCTTAAAACGATTGGGTAAAGGTTTATACGTTTGATGCAAAACGCCGAGAATTCGATAACATGCATCTATGCTTGGCGTGACAATCCGAAAAGCAAATACATCAGTGATTTCAGCAAGTGACGACTTTTTTGCACGCATTTTACGATAAATACCATAGAGATGCTTTTGGCGTCCAAAAATTCGGTGATAAGGGATGTTTAATTCGGTAAATGCTTTTAACAAATCTTGTTCGACTTGTTGCGTCAATTCAGAACGATGGCCTTTGGTTTTTTCAACCACTGCCTTCAATACTCGATAACGATTCGGATAAAGGGCTTGAAAACCTAAATCCTCTAAACTGGTGTAAAGTGAATGCATCCCCAAACGATTGGCAATAGGGGCGTATATTTCTAATGTTTCTTTGGCAATTCGACGCGTTTTTACTGCAGGCATGGCATCAAGCGTTTGCATATTATGCAATCTATCAGCAAGCTTAACCACAATCACGCGAATATCTTGTACCATGGCTAAAACCATTTTACGAAAATATTCAGCTTGCGCTTCCGCCCTTGTTTCGAATTTAATCTGCGTCAATTTAGTCACACCCTCAACCAAGGCAGTCACCTCAGGGCCAAATTTTTGCAATAAAGTTTCACGTTTAATATTGGTGTCCTCAAACACATCATGCAATAAGGTTGCCATGATGGATTGATAATCTAAACGCATTTTTGCAAGAATTAAAGCAGCACCCACGGGATGGGTGATATAGGGCTCTCCAGATCGACGCATTTGGCTTGCATGGGCAGTGTCTGCAAGCAGATAGGCTTGTCGACAGTCTTCTAAATGCTCAGGCGTTAAGTAGGAAGACAGTTCTTGTTCCAACACTTGAGCAAAATAATCCACCTAAAAATCCTTTATGAAAACGTATTAATCCCGATCTAAAATATCAGCGGTGACAAAACCAGCGGCAACTTCTCGCAATGCCACTACAGTCGGTTTATCATTTTCCCACTCAACCATAGGTTCAATACCAGACAATGATAGTTCTCGCGCTCTTTTTGCAGCAACCATCACCAACTCAAAGCGATTTTCTACATTTTCCAAACAATCTTCTACCGTTACACGTGCCATAATTACCTCAAAAAAAAATAAACTATATCTATTTTAACCATTTGCCAACAAGAAAGATAGTAATTTACGCTGTTTGACAACTTGTCGATCTCGTTTTAAACGTTCTGCCGTCAAAATAGATTTTAAATGACTTAGAGCCAAATCAAATTCTTCATTGACGATTAAATAATCAAATTCATGATAGTGCTCTAATTCATCTTGCGCCTGTTTCATGCGTTTATCAATCACTGCTTGATTATCTTGCTGACGATTTTCCAAGCGTTGACGTAAGGCTTGCAGCGACGGCGGCAACAAAAAAATACCAATGACATTTGGCATAATCGCTCGGATTTGCTGAGCACCTTGCCAATCAATATCGAGGACCACATCAATACCTGCAGCAAGACGTGCTTCAATTTGTTTTTTAGAGGTACCATAGTAATTATCAAACACCTTGGCGTATTCTAAAAAAACATCTTCCTCAATCATGGATTCAAATTCAGCTTTGTTTATAAAAAAATAATCTTGCCCATCACTTTCCTTTGGTCTTGGCAGTCGAGTGGTATGTGACACCGAGACTTCAATGCTTGGCATAGATTGAATAAGCCGATTAACAAGACTGGTCTTGCCCCCACCAGAAGGCGCTGCCACAATGTATAATTGTCCCAAATTATGTTGATTATTCGACATTTTGAATCTGCTCACGCATTTGCTCTATTAAAACCTTCATTTCAATAATATGTTGGCTAACTTGACTTTCATCGGTTTTCGAACCAATGGTATTGGTTTCGCGATGGAGCTCCTGAATTAAAAAATCCAATCTTCTACCAACTGCCTCTTTTTGATTTAAAATCTTGCCTAATTCAAACAAATGGGTATTCAATCTATCTATCTCTTCTGCAATATCCGTACGCATTAACATACATGCTAGCTCTTGTTCAAGCCGCTGTCTATCGAAAGAAAGATCTGTTAACAATGCCAATTTCGCTTTAATCTTATCTTTGACAAGTGAAGGATAGCAACTTTGCTGATCACTAATATGCCTTGTATAGGAAAGCATCTTTTGACGTCTTTCCTCAATCATGGAGGCTATCGCTCGACCTTCTTGTGCACGCATATCGATCAATTGATTGATCGCTTCTTCAAAGCCCAACATTGCTTGCGACGCAAGATCATCAACTGCAACACCGGTCTGTTTCCACACTGAAGGCCAAGTTAAACAAGATTCAACGCCAAAATCATTGGCAATTTGGTATTTATCAGCGAGCATACTTGCGGTTTTGACTAAATTGTCGATTAATTGATGATTTAGATTTGCAAAAGACTCTTGGGCATACATTTTAATTTGCAAACTGACCTCAACACGCCCACGGGTTAGTTTTTTTGAAATTATTTGACGCAATTCAGGTTCTAAAAAACGCAGATTTTCAGGTAATCGAAAAAATAAATCTAGAAAACGATGATTAACTGACTTTAATTCCCAGCTTATTTCAGCAAATTCTAGCGTTTTTTGAAAACGGGCAAAAGCCGTCATACTATTCATCAACGGTTCAGCCAGGGGTTGCTTGTGTTGCAATGATTTTAAATGGTTTGGGCTTTACAAATAGACGTTTGTACTTAACGCCACAATTTTTTGAAAGCAAATCTATGAGTGCGTTATTTGAGGAAGAAATTAATGCTTCTGATTTAAATGAACATAGCCTAGGCAAAGCCGCTAATGAAATAGCCAAATATGGGGCAAGTCGATTATATGCTGAAATTGTTTTTGAAATAGCCCTAGAGCAAGGGTTGCTAGGCATAAAAAATCATTTGGATACAACAAGTTTTACACTTCATGGTTCTTATAATAGTGATGAGCCCTCTCATTGTGTGGAAGTCACACATGGATTTTCTAAAGATCATCGCCCAGATCTTAAGCAAGTGATGATGTCATTAGTGATGAATGGTCCTGCTAATATTCCTTTGTGGATGGAGCCCCAAAATGGGAACAGCTCCGATAAAACGAGTTTTCATCAAACAATTGAACGTGTTAACGCATTTAAAAACCAGTTAAAAGCCTGTGATGATTTTATATGGATTGCAGATTCTGCGTTATATAGTGCAGAGAAGCTATTAGCATGTCCTCATGTGATGTGGCTGAGTAGAGTACCAGAAACCATTAAAGCATGCTCACAATTAATTTCGATAAAATCAGAAGACATTATTTGGACTCAGGGTGAAAATGGTTATCAGTGGGCTGAATTTTGTAGTTTATATGGTGGTATTAAACAGCGTTGGTTACTAGTTTATTCTGAACAGGCGTTTAAGAGAGAGCAAAAAACTTTAGAAAAGAATATCGCAAAAGAAAAAAAAGAGGCCTTAAAGAAATGCCAACAACTGAAAGCCAAAGTTTTTGGTTGTGTCCATGATGCAGAAAAAGAAATTCAACGTATACAAAAAAAGATTAAGTATCATCTCATTCACTACGCAATTGAGCCTATTGAAAAATATGACTCCAGGGGGAGGCCAAATCCTCTAACGCCAAAAGTGACTGTAGGCTACCAAATTCTTGATGAGTTAATGGAAAATAAAGCCGCAATTACTGAAGCCTTAAGAAAAAAAGGTCGGTTTGTATTGGGCACAAATCAATTAGATGAAACTCAGTTACCAAGTATGGCCATTCTCAAAGAATATAAATCTCAGCAGAATGTAGAAGGTGGTTTTCGTTTTTTAAAAGACCCTTGGTTTATGCTCGATTCATTTTTTGTGAAAACCAGAGAAAAAATTGAAGCCTTAATGATGTGCATGGCTTTATGTTTATTAGTTTATAACTTTGCGCAGTATCGTGTTCGAAAAACATTGAGTGAATCAGATGAAACAGTACCTAATCAACTGGGAAAACCCATCAAAAATCCAACAGTAAAATGGCTCTTTCAATGCATGGAAGGAATCGCTATTATTAAAAATGATATGATGGCTTGTAT
>RGPR01000014.1 GCA_010030245.1 Gammaproteobacteria bacterium | reverse complement strand
TTTACTTCCGGATTTTATAATGCCTAATTTGATACAAAGTTTCTCAGATTTTCAATTTTCCCCAACAGTGATGTCGGCTCTCAATAGCATGAACTTCCAAGTGCCAACCCCTATTCAACAACAAACTATTCCTGCATTGTTGGATGGTAAAGATGTTTTAGGGCTTGCCCAAACTGGAACAGGTAAAACCGCTGCATTTGCGCTGCCTTTAGCTCAAAAGTTGACCCATGCCAAAATTGGCACAGCACCATTTGCCTTGATTGTCACGCCAACACGAGAATTGGCTTTACAGGTTGAACAACATATTCAATCGTTAACAAAAGACATGCCTAAAGTAGCAACACTTGCGCTTTGTGGTGGTCAATCTTACACCCCACAAGTGCGTCAGTTGAAGCAAGGCTGTGCGATTGTTGTTGGAACACCTGGTCGAATTTTAGATCATATTCGTCAAAAGACCTTAAATTTAAGTAAAGTCGAATATTTTGTGCTCGATGAAGCCGATGAAATGTTACGCATGGGCTTTGTTGAAGATGTCGAAAACATAATGGCCGAAATGCCTAAGGCGCGACAAACCGCATTGTTTTCTGCAACCATGCCGCCGCGCATTCGTCAATTGGTTAAAAATTATCTACAAGAGCCTGTCGTGGTTGAAATTCAGGCCGATAAATCATTAATGCCTAAAATTGAGCAATTTTTCTTATTTGCTTCAGCAAATCAAAAATCAGAAGCACTGGTTAAATTATTAAAAATCACCGATGAAGGCGCTAAGATTGTATTTGTGCGCACCAAGCAACAAACAGAAGTTTTGGCTGAAGCCTTAGCACAATCAGGCCTGCGTGCGATTGCGCTAAACGGCGATCTGGCTCAAGCCATGCGTGAGCGCTTGATTCAACAGTTTCGTCGCGGCGGTGCGGATGTCTTGGTTGCAACTGATATTGCTGCCCGCGGTTTAGATGTCTCACAAGTCACACAAGTGATTAACTATGACATGCCTGGCGATTGTGAGACCTATGTGCATCGAATTGGACGAACAGGACGTGCTGGTAGAACCGGACAAAGTATTTTATTTGTTGAGCCAAAACAAGCACGTTTCTTGAGCATGATTGAGCGTCATACCGGCCAGAAAATTCAAAAAATGAATGTTCCTAGTCATGATTTTATTCAGCTACATGAGCAAAATCAATTTTTGACCCGCCTAAAAGCCAAAATGGCAACGGAAGTGTCAAAAGATATGCGAGTTGCTTTTGAAAAGTTGATGACAGAAGAAAGTTATGACTGGCAAAATCTTGCATTACACTTGGTTGCCATGCAAGTCAAACAAGATGCTTGGGTATTGCACGCCGCATCACCTTATGATGTGACGCAAGATGCACCATCATTTTCTAACTCAAGAGACTATAGTGTGCGAACAGATCGTCGTCGTGAGCGTGGCAATTTCGAAGAAAGAACCGATAGAAGATCGCGCGGCTTTAAAAGCAATACCCAGCAAGTCATGTATCGCTTAGCAGTTGGTCGTAGCCATGGTGTCAGACCTGGTCAAATTATTGGTGCTTTGGCGAATGAAGGTGGTATTCCTGGTGCTCAAATTAATGGGTTAAAAATTTATGATGAACATGCAACCGTCATGTTGCCAGATGACTTGTCTAAACAGGTTGTTGATGGTTTAAAACGCGCTTGGGTTTGTGGGCGTCAATTGCAATTAAGAATGCAAGCTGATAAAGCTTAAGCTTAGCTCATAAAATAAGGTGTTAGTGTCTAATTTAACTGGATAAACGCGATCCTGAAAAGGGTCTTGCATTGTTTGGGGGGGTAATGCCCCTTTAGTTTACAATCTTCGTTTTAAAAAAACGGGGCGGATATCAATTTTTAATAGTCGAGGATAAATGATGAAATATGTAATTTCCTTAATCATGTTATTATGGAGTGTATGTATCAATGCCCAAGCATTGAAGGAAATCGTCGTTTTTGGGGATAGTCTTTCAGATAATGGTAACATTTATGAATTCTTGAATCATCAATTGCCTGTATCACCACCTTATTATAACGGCCGCTTTACCGATGGCCCAGTTTGGGTAGAATTATTAATGGAAAAATACTACCCAGGACAAGCAGCTGCCCATTTAGACGATAGGGCCTATGGTGGCGCTGGTATTGGTATGTTAGAAGACAATAATCAATTTAGCTTACAAAATCAGATCAAAACATACTTAGATCAAAACCAAGATCAGTTAAAGTCCGATAGTATGTATGTCATTTGGATGGGGGCGAATAATTACTTCAATTTGCCTGACAACGCAGATGAGGTGGTTAAAGAAGTTATTAGTGTGATTAAACAACAAACTGAAAACTTAATTGCTCATGGTGGTCAGCATTTTATGTTCATGAATGTACCTGATTTATCTAAAACACCTGCAGCAGCTGAGTTTGAGGCCATTGATGAACTTCGACATCTCTCACTATCGCATAATCGTTTAATGAAGCAAATGATGGCAGAATTAAGACAAGCATATCCAAAAATCCAATTCATCGACTATGATGTGACCACCATCATGGGTGACATTATTGATCATCCTAAAGCGCATGGTTTCATCGATGCAAAAACAACATGCTTTGAGCATTTAGATGAAGGTTATGCCCCAAGATTCAAGCATAACTTAATGTTAAATAAACTTGATAGCATCGCTTTACCCCGTGCTGGTGTGAACTGCGATTCTTATTTATTCTTCGATCTCTATCATCCAACAGAGCATGCGCATCGCATTATGGCTGACGAAATCTATCAGTTGCTTAGCAAGGAAAATGTTCAGTTCGTGGAATAAACCATGGTGATTGATGCCTTGCTAATCCAGTATCTGCAGGGAAATGTGATTGAATGAACAATATTTTGCAGATTGGATAACTGCGCATATAGGTTTTACTAAACCCTGATTCATTAAAAAGCCCATATTGCAATGACTTGTAATATGGGCCTATACATTTACCTTATTATGATGAAATTTTAGGCATTCGATGAGACCAAACTATCTCGTACTTGTAATTTGGCCTAGTTTTTTTGCTTGCCCTTGCATGCATCTTGCATTTTGTTCTTTTGTGCATCGCACATGCTTCTTATAGCGGTTCTGCATGATTCTTGAGCACCGTCTTCCGTTGAAACATCTTTACAGTTTTTTTCGGCTATCACCTGCGCTTGCGCCACCTTGCAAGTCTTATATCCCATGGTAGCAGATGCGCAAGATTTTGGACCAGCCATCGCAACATTCAAACTTAAGGCGCATACCGTTGCAACGATTAATTTCGACATATTCATAATGTTTTCTCCTTGATATTATCCACAATTATTTTCTGCAGGATTGCATTTAATGTTGGGATAAAATTCCTTACATTATTATTTATAGTTAATTTTGCTAAAATGTCAATATGGGGGCTATGTGCAGTTTAGAAGATGAGTTTATCACCAGCTTTTATATTGACAGATATAATCATAGGCTTTACTGATTTCTTGGGTTTTTTCAGTGGCGGCTTTTATCGCTTGAGGACTTGCACCTTTTGCCATCATTTTATCAGGGTGATACTGCCCCATAAGTTTTCGATAGGCTTTTTTTACCTCTGTTTTATTGGCACTTGAGCTTAAGCCCAGCGTTTTAAAAGCATCATCAATGTTATTGCTGCGGGGAGGGGATTGATGGTAGCCTCTGTGAGATTGATGTTGATGTTGGGCTTTGGATTGAATGTATTCCCAGAATTCTTGTGCATTGAATTGGTTTTCCAGTTTGGAAAAACCCAAATTATTCAATAAATAGTTCATATAATTGATTTTTGTTTCAGTCAAGCCATCAATTTTTAGCATTTGAAATACAATATCGAGACAATTTTTGGTGAGGGCTAGGTTTTTTTCTTTTAGATATTGCAGCATGCGGAGTTGATCCTCAAGACTGACTTGACCATTTTTACTGCTGGTAAACCATTCCTTGGCATTATTAAGTTGTTTTCCACTTAATTTCATTTCTTTAAAAATGCTCGCTGCAAAGGATAGTTCATGCTCAGATACCCGCCCATCAGATTTGGCAAAAAATCCCATCAAACAAGATACAGCTTTGATATAGGTGGCGCTGACATCATCTCGTTTTTCAAAGCGAAAATCTTGATAGGATTGGTTTAAATGGAGTTTTAGGCTTTTATCAAAGACATTGCCAAGCATGATGCCCACAAGAGCGCCAAGAGGACCTGCCATTAGATAACCTAAAAAACCACCAAAAATTTTACCGAAGATATGCATAATAGCCCTATCACATGTTATTTATCGATTTTATCAATAAGATAGGCATTTGAACAGTCAATGATATGCGTTGTTATTGGCAGTGCTCTTGACATGGTGCTATGATTTTCTTGTTGCAGGGTTTATGACATTCTTCCTCGGGGTGCCCCATCTTAATACATTTTTTTAAACATCTTTCCATGGCGATGCTGTGGCACATATCTAGGCATGAGTCATTTTGAGCAATAGCCAGGGTCGAAAGTGATAAAAGAATAAGTATTTTTAACATTTTTCTCTTCAATAAAGTGCAGTTCGTATAAGGGAAACATGTTCTTCCCTCGGAATTATTTTAAAAGTATAGCCTAGCAATTTGGTTTAAACAAGCAGTACTCAGTTGGTTTCTGATAGTCGATACGGTATACTATTTTTTTCTTTTGTGCTAAATATTCTCGTGCGCATACTGCAATTTTTTTATAATATTTTTTGGTTATTGTTACGCCCTTTTCTTCGAATTCAGCTTTATTTTAAAGCGAAAAACCGTCCTGCCTACGCCCAAGGATTGGATCAACGTTTTGGTACTTATCAGTCAAATGTGCCTGTCGATATTTGTATTCATGCGGTATCTGTTGGCGAGGTGGTTGCCGCATCCCCGATGGTCGCAGCATGTATCAATGCAAATCTTAAAGTGCTCGTGACCACCATGACGCCTACAGGATTAGCTCAAGCGCAGCGTTTATTTGCCGATAAAGTGGTTTATCAGTTTTTGCCATATGACTTTTCTGCTGCCATCAATCGTTTTATAGATGATAGACAGTTTAAATTGCTATTGATCATGGAGACTGAACTTTGGCCGGGGTTATTGTGGCATTGTCAGCAACGGGGGATACCTTGTTTTTTAGGAAATGCCCGAATTTCTAATCGCTCTTATGGACGTTATTTAAAAACCAAATGGTTTTGGTCTAAGTTACTGTCTTATTTCTCAGGAATAGGCGTCCAAAGTGAGTTAGATCGAGCCCGCTTTTTAAGTTTAGGGGCAAGTGACAATCAGGTATTTTTGATGGGTAATTTAAAGTTTTATCCCGCACCTATTGATGCTAGTTTGTTGCAATTTTGGCAGGTATTTAAACAACAATATCACAAGCGCTTGATATGGATCTGTGGCAGCACCCATCAAGGCGAGGAATCGATATTACTGGATGCTTTTGCCAGCCTAAAAGACAAGTTTCCCGAACTGCTTTTGGTGTTGGTGCCAAGACATCCTGAACGTTTTGAGGATGTGGCTACGTTAATTCGTGACAATGGTTTTGCTTATCTACGTTTGAGTCAATGCGATGTGCTAGCAAGTGATGTTGATGTCATCTTATTAGATAAAATGGGCGAATTGTCTGTAAGCTATGTGGCAGCTGATCTTGCCTTTGTTGGTGGCAGTCTTGTCCCTATTGGCGGACATAATATTTTAGAACCCTTGTTTTTTAAAGTAGCGGTGATGTGTGGGCCGCATATGCATAATCAACAGGACCTATTAAGAATTTTAAAAGAACAAGAGCTCATTGAGCTCGTATGTCCTGAAAACCTTGTTGCGATAATGGATAAATATATATCGAATCATGAACTGCGGCAGCATCAAGGTGAGAAGGGTTTTGCGTTGATGCAGGATCATAAAGGGGCAAAAGATATGTTATGGGCTCATATACGAAGGCTCTTGGTTTAAGAGCCTTGGTTTTGTTTTTCTTTTAATTCAGATAAGGTTTTACAATCAATACAGAGTGTTGCGGTAGGGCGTGCCTCGAGGCGGCGCATGCCAATTTCAATGCCACAGGCTTCACAATAGCCAAAATCATCTTCACGCAGGCGTTCTAAGCCGTCTTCAATTTTTTTAATCAGTTTGCGCTCTCTATCACGAGTGCGAAGTTCAATACTGAACTCTTCTTCCTGACTCGCTCTATCAGAGGGATCGGGGTAATTTGCCGCTTCATCTTTTAAATGGGATACCGTACGATCGACTTCTTCCATTAATGATGTGCGCCAAGCAAGTAAAATTTTTTCGATGTGTTTGAGTTGTTTTTCATTCATGTATTCTTCGTTGGGGGCTTCTTGGTAAGGTTCAATGCCCATGTTCACTAAAGTATCATTTTTCACTTTATGCTCGCTTAAAACAGTTGTCATCCCTGGATACTATAATATCTATAGCCCACTTTACAAGAACTTCATTTATGTTACATCTTAGCGTATCAAATCAAAAATGGCAAAAATTAATAAGCCACACAAAACCTGGGTAAGTTTTCTAAATCCAGATGGCCTTGAACATGATTAAATTCTGCTGCATCTAACAATTTTAAAATCTTTTCTTGTTGTTGGTATCCGTGCTCTAATATCAGCATTCCTTTGGGGTTTAAGTATTTTTTGCTTTGAGCAATCAGATGGCCTAAATCAAAATAACCATCATCTTTACTAATAAGTGCCAATTTAGGTTCATATTGCACATCACCTTGCGTTAAATGTGCATCATTTTCAGCAATATATGGGGGATTAGAGATGATGATGTCAAAATGCCGGCCCCTTAGGCGATTAAACCAATTGCTTTGTATAAATTCAATGTGGTGGCATTGGTGTTGCTTGGCATTGTGCATGGCCATATGCAGCGCGGCAGCGCTAAGATCAACGGCAGTTATTTCCCAACTGGGGCGTTCTTTGGCAAGGCTAATGGCAATGGCACCACTGCCGGTACCTAAGTCTAATATTTTGTATGGTTGATTGTTGTCGTGTTCTAGAATATAAGCCACTAAACATTCTGTTGCAGGTCTTGGAATAAGGGTTGCAAGGCTTAATGCAACATCGAAGGACCAAAATGCTTTATAGCCAATAATATGAGCAATTGGCTGATGCTGTTGTCTAAAGCGAATAAAATGGTTTAAGGTTTCAATTTGGCTTGCGCTAAGTGTTTCTTCGCCGTGGCTATAAAGCCTACTCTTGGGACAAGCGCATATCTTCATGATCAGTAATTCTGCATCAATGCGCGCAGAATCGCTGACATCTTCAAGTTTATTTTGGGTGTATATCAGCGCTTCTTTAATGTTCATTCGTTGGAAAAATCTGCTAAAAGACTTGCTTGATATTCTTTGCGTAGTGGTTGAATCACCGCATCAAGTTGGCCTTCCATGATGTCCGCCAATTGATAAATGGTGAGGTTTATCCGATGTTCAGTCAAACGTCCTTGAGGGTAGTTATAGGTTCTAATGCGTTCTGAGCGATCACCACTGCCTACCATCATTTTTCGAGTTTGTGCTTGGCTTTCACGTTGTTTACTTTGCTCGGCATCTAAAAGACGGGCTTGTAACAGCGACATTGCTTTGGCACGATTTTTGTGTTGAGAACGCTCATCTTGGCATTCAACCACTGTCCCGGTTGGAAGATGGGTAATTCGAATTGCTGAATCGGTTTTATTGACGTGCTGGCCACCAGCGCCTGATGCCCGAAAGGTATCAATGCGCAATTCATCTGGATTGATATCAATGTCATTGATTTCATCAAGTACTGGGAGGATTGCCACTGTACAGGCTGAGGTATGGACCCGGCCTTGGGATTCGGTCAGCGGTACTCGTTGCACGCGATGGGTCCCAGACTCAAACTTTAAATGCCCAAAAACATCACGACCTTTGACTTCAACAATAATTTCTTTAAAGCCACCATGTTCACCATGATGGGTATTCACAATTTCAATTTGCCAGCCCTGTAGTTCAGCATAACGGCTATACATTCTATATAAATCACCAGCAAAAATAGCAGCTTCATCGCCACCAGTGCCTGCTCGAACCTCAAGATAAATATTTTTTTCATCATTGGGATCTTGGGGGATCAATGCCCATTGTAAGGCTTCATCCATCTCTTCGAGTTTTTGTTTCAAGACTGGGTATTCTTGTTCGGCCATTTGTTTTAATTCGATATCATCATCTTTAAGGAATACTTGAAGTTCATCCCATTCGACTTGAATGTGTTGATATCGTTTGAAACGTTCTACAATGGGGTCAAGTTTGGAAAATTCCTTGGACAATTGTTGGAATTGACTTGCATTCTTGATGGTATCAGGTTCACTAAGTAGCGCCTGCAATTCTTCCAGGCGTTCTGCCATTTGGATAAATTTTTCAATTAAACTTGCTTTCATAAGGGTGGATAATCTTTTATTTGATGAATGGGAACATCAGCGTTATTGCTGTTTTGGCCATTATATTACAGGCATGAATATTCGTAAACCATTCGGCAACTTAGTTGCTGTGCTCTTCTGAATATATTGTTTGAGAATGTCAATAACTGGGCCACCTGCGGTAATCAAACAATAAGCTCGGGTCCAGAATACCGGCTTCCAATCGACACAGACGTGAATGACTCGCACGATTGTGGCGATACTGAGAGTGGGGGAGTGTCACAAACCACAAAGAAGCTTTATACTCATGACATATGAAACAGTTTGATGGACTTATGACAAATTCAATTAACATTGTATGGTTCAAACGTGATTTACGTACAACTGATCATGCGCCACTGTTTGAGGCAGGGCAGATGGGAAGTGTAATACCCTTATACATCGTCGAGCCCGAAATGTGGCGGCAGCCTGATAGTAGTCGTCGTCATTGGCATTTCATCCATGATTCGCTTGAGGAACTGCGTACCTCTCTAGCTTTGATAGGCACAACTTTAATCATTCGTATTGGAGTAGCCGTGGATGTGTTGCAGCAACTGTCAAATGAGTTAGGCTCGTTTACCCTTTGGTCTCATGAAGAAACAGGCAATGCCTGGACTTTTCAGCGTGATATTTCTGTGGCGGCTTGGTGTCGTTCAAAAGGCGTTAATTGGCATGAATTCCCGACTAATGGCGTGGTTCGACGACTGAAAAGTCGTGATGGATGGGCAAAGAAGCGTGATGCACGTATCGCATCCCCCATTATTCACACCCTAGAGCAGGTGAACCAAAAAATAGAACTACAATCGCATGAATTACCTGACAAAAATCATCTAATGTTTGGTGCCGATTCAATTGCTTGCGTACAACAGGGTGGTAGACAGCAAGCTCAGAAAACATTGGATTCTTTTTTAAAAGAACGCGGGCGTTATTACATGCAATCCATATCCAAACCAGGGGTGTCGGCGCGCCATTGTTCACGCCTGAGTGCACACATCACTTATGGCACTTTATCGGTGCGTGAAATTGAGCAAGCAACCAAATCCAAAATGAATTCACTAGTCGGTAATAGTGATCCCGATGCGTCCTATTTTAAGCGAAATCTTGCTGCATTTCTCTCTAGATTAGCATGGCATTGTCATTTTATTCAAAAATTAGAACAACAGCCCAATATTGAGAGTGTTTGTATGCACCCTGCATTTGAGGGCATGCGAGAACCTCATTTTCGAGAAGATTATTTCGAGGCGTGGAAAACAGGAAATACAGGCTACCCTCTTGTGGATGCATGCATGCGGTCACTACATCACAATGGCTGGATAACGTTTCGCATGCGAGCCATGCTAGTATCCTTTGCCAGTTATCATCTATGGTTGGATTGGCGAAAAACTGGACCATTTCTTGCCACGCTTTTTACGGACTATGAAGCAGGCATTCATTATTCACAATTTCAAATGCAATCAGGGGTAACAGGCATTAATGCGGTGCGGATATATAATCCGATTAAGCAATCCTATGATCATGATCCTGAAGGGAAATTTATTCGCCGTTATGTGCCAGAGCTTAAATCTGTGCCGGATATTAACATACATGAACCCTGGCGCATGGAATCGACTTTAGCACAGTATTGCGCACCTATTGTTGATCATCATTTGGCAATAAAGTTTGCTCGTCAAGAAATTTCAGCCCGTTGGAAACAAGATGGTTTTCGAGAACAATCACGCCTAGTGAATGAAAAGCTTGGTAGTCGAACGAAGTCGATATCACGAAAAAAATCATCACAGTTATCATTTGATCTTTAAAGCTGATATCAAAAATTTGGAACATTGATTGGGAGGAGCTATGGCGGATGAAGATGCAAAAAATGTGTTGGGCACACCACTGCAGCAATGTTGTACTGAGCCAGTTACTGGTTTTTATCGTGATGGCTATTGTCGCACTGGTGCGGCGGATACTGGAAGTCATGTGATTGCTGCCACGATAACACAGCAATTTTTGGCTTTTACCAAGGCACGTGGAAATGATTTGATAACGCCTCGCCCAGAATTTAATTTTCCTGGTTTGAAAGAGGGGGATAATTGGTGCTTATGTGCATTGCGTTGGAAGGAAGCATATATCGCTGGAGTCGCGCCACCTGTGAATCTTGCGGCTACCCATGAAAAAGCCCTTCAATACATTCCACTTCATATTCTCCAACAATTTCAATGGTAAGTATGCACATCTTGAAAAAGCAATTTGATACTCGTGAAGAACTTATTACCTTTGTGCGGTTCCTTGCACCATGGGCAGAAGGTGAACAGAGCATTATTCAGGGTGGTCGTCATCATGCAGAAATGCAATTAGACAATATTGACCCTATTGGATATGCGCATACACGTAATTTTGGTGATGGGAAGATATCAGGATTATCGCCCTACATTCATCATGGGGTGCTCAGTTTAAATGAAGTACGTAATCATGCGCTGACCACTTGTAAGCAAGCAACACAAATCAGCAAATTTATTCAAGAATTAGCATGGAGAGATTTTTGGCAACGTCTATTATTAGACCATCCCAACTGGGCGTGGGAAGATATTGAAGACTATAAAACAGGTTTTAGTCCGGCAGATTATGGGGATAAGCTCCCTGATGATATTTTTCAAGGTTGTACAGGAGTTGCATGTTTGGATACATTTATTCATGAGCTCACGTCAACAGGATATATTCATAACCATGCACGCATGTATTTGGCAAGCTACATCGTGCATTTTAGGCATATCAAATGGCAGGCAGGGGCTCGCTGGTTTTTGCAGCATTTATTAGATGGGGATGTGGCTAGCAATAATCTTTCATGGCAATGGGTCGCAAGTACTTTTAGCCATAAACCGTATATTTTTAATCTTGAGAATGTAGATAAATATTTTGGCAAACAAGTGAATACTAAACCACAATATAATGAAGCTTTGGATGCTAGCCATGAGGAACTGCAACGCCGTTTATTTCCGAATATGAGCAAGATAATATGATACAACAACCATTGATTTTAGTGCATGAAGAATCACTAAGGATGACTCATCCTGTATTTCATGTGGCGCCAAGAGGTACGCGAGTTGTATATGTGTGGGATGATGCGTATTTTGTACTTACTGGATATAGCTTAAAGCGCTTAATATTTATTTACGAGACATTATGTGGGTTGGAGGTGGATATCATTCGTGGCGATACACGGCGCATCCTGCATGAAATGAATCCTTCACTGGTTTATATACCACTGACAAATAATCCACTTCTTTTGGAAATGATAGCTTCAGTTCGTGAAGTTGCCTCGGTCGAGATGGTGGCAGATATTCCTTTTGTTGACCTAGAAAAAACCATGGAATTTAAGCGTTTTTTTCAATATTGGCGTAGGGCAGAAAAAAAAGCATTTCTTCATGATGGTTGTTCTAATGCCTAAAGGAATAAAAAAGCAGCATCTTCCAAAGAAAATATGTGTTCGTTGCGGCAGGCTATTTACTTGGAGGAAAAAATGGGAAAAAGTATGGGAAGATGTAAAATATTGTTCTGATTCATGTAAGAAAAAATGACTGCATGAAAAATTAGAAACTAGGCATCATGACATTAGACGATTGATTTTGTACATGATTGTGCTTACAATTTTTTGAGAAAGTCATTTTGATGAATAATATAACATTTAGAGTATAAACATGAGAGCAATTATAGGAACAATTTCTGCGGTATTGGCTATCATTCTCTCAGTTTATCTTATGCTGATGATATTAAATATTGTTCCGGTAATGGATATTTATATATCTAACGTATCGTTTATCAAGTTCATCGCCCAATTGACGGTTTTTTTGTATTTAATAGCAGCGTGGGCCTTTTGGAGCGTATAAGGAGTAGGGATGTTTAAATTATCTGATGTATTTATTTTGTTAGCACTCGCCATGTCATTTGTTGTTTCCGCCTATCAATGGTTTGGTGGACACCATGAAGAAGGTATCTTTACTGCGATATGGGTTCCCTCCATATTAGGATTTGCTATTTATTTTAAGCTTCTCGGATTCATTGAGATGATGAAAAAGGAAAAAGATAATGGTTGAAGATGGTTTTTTGGAAATTGCTTTATTTACTTTTATCATGGTAACTATCGGCATTGGGTTGACGATTTTTGAGTTTAAAAAAATGATGAAAGATGAAGAGAAGATAAAAAAGGCAAAATCGATCAAGAATTCTAAACGCTAACGCCTTGGTTGGTTCCAGACCTATGGCGAGGCTGCGAGCCTGGAAGCTTTATTTTTTATTAGGCTTTCGCTGAATTTAGTGCCTCAAAAGTTTGTCAGAAGGGACAGTTATAAAAAAATGATAACCGTCCCTTATTGATGGCAGACAAACCCTAAACGATAGATGTATTGAAGAGGTAATTGGCAAACTCTAAAATGTCATGTTTGTCTTCAATCGCGGCTTTTTGAATACCTATCGTTGGATAATGCATGAGTTTTTGGATTAAACGTTCTGATAGTTCTTCTAGGACTTGATGTTGGCATTGTCCTGTAGCTAATTTTTGATGCGCACGCTGCACTTCTTGTTTGGCCAAATCTTTCATATAGGCCCGAAAATCACAAATGACATGTTGGGCTTGTTGTGATTTATGTTTTTTCTGATAGGTCATTAGTGCATCATCAATCATGTGATGGGCAATGCTGGCTGCTTTCAAGCGCTCAGCTTGGTTTTGTGCTTGAATTTCCTTGAGATGGTCTATGTTAATCAAGTGCACATCGGCAAGTTCGGCCACCTCTGGAGAAATATCGCGGGGTACCGCCAAATCTACCAAAACCATGGTTTGATGTTCACGTTTTAACAGTGTTTGCTCAATCATGAGGCGGCTGATAAACGGGTAAGGGCAGCTCGTTGCCGTGACCACAATATCTGCCTGATGAAGCATGTCATTTAATTCAGTGACTTCAACAGCAATACCTTCAAGTTGCTTAGCAAGCTGTTGTGCATGTTCAAGATGACGACTGGTGACCATAAACTGATTACAGCCTTTTTCTTGCAAGTGAATCGCGGCAAGACGTGCCGTATCGCCTGAACCAATCAATAAGGTTTTTTTGGTTTTTACATCAGGAAAATGTTTTTGGATACAGTCAACTGCAACTGAAGCGACCGATATAGGGAGCTGAGATATCCCACTTTCGGTTCGAATTTTCTTTGCCATATGAAACACAAATTCAAAGGTTTGCATGAGCTGGCGTTGGATGGTTCCGAGTTCGATGGCCTGATGGAAGCTTTGTTTCAATTGGCCTAAGATTTGCGGCTCACCAATTAACATTGAATCAAGGCCGCAAGCGACTTTTAGACAATGCGTTAATGCTTGTTCTTGTTGATAGCAATAGAAATGGGGTTTAAGTGCCGCCCAAATTTGTTGGTGATGCGTTTGCCACCAATCAATTAATATCTGCGGATCATCAACAACGGCATAAATTTCACTGCGATTACAGGTGCTTAATAACATGCATTCATCAACGCCTGGATATTGCAAGAGTTCGCATTGAATCGTACTAAAGGGGGTACTATTCATCGAAATTTGTTCTCGATAAGCCAAGGGTGTTTCTTGATTAAGGCCGCAAACAACTAACACGCTATTATCCCAATCGTATAAAAGAACTATTTTAACTGAATTTACTAAAAATCGATAGTGCCTCTTTTAGGCATGCAGTTCGATGCTTGAGCTTAAGTATGGATACCTGTCGCTTCTTTAGCAGATGTTATCATGATTTATTTTTTCTTGGTATTATCAATCACAAGGCTTAAAGGCTGCCCTTGTCGGACTCTTAAATATTCCTGATTATTCCGAAATACCTCAAGAATGCGATATGATTCTTGGGTTTCAGAATCAACCAATTCAACATCATGACCGCCGTTATCGACTAAGGTTAACGACAAATGGATCTCTCTTAACTGATCAATGTGATATTTTTCATGTAGCATTTGAATGATCCCAAGAATACTTTCTTGAGATTTCTCCCAATCTTGTTGTCCATGAAAGATAATTTCCATGCTGTTCTCCAACACTATGTATGATTAATATATCGGCAGTTTTAATGAAGACTTTATACTTTGGCAAGACACCAAACATCAATTTTTTCAACCCCCATTTGTTGAAATCCCATGGCCATTGCATTGATGGTGGCACCTGTTGTCGAAATATCATCGACGATGGTGATGTGTTTAAATGGTGGGGGGGAAAAATTAAAGGCTTGATAAAGGTTCTCTTGTCGGGTCGCTCTATCTAATTTCATTTGGGAGGGCGTATGTTTGTTTTTTTGACAAAATTTCAAGCTGTAAGGAATGGCTGTTTTCGCAGAAAAAGCTTGGCAAAGCATCAATGTTTGATGATAGCCACGGTTGCCGAGTTTTCGTGGATGTAGAGGGACTGGAATTAAGCATTCACTCTTTAAAGCCTCTGGTGGCAGTTTGTCAAGAAATACATGAGTCAGGGTGTTTTTAAGACCATAGTGGTGTTTGAATTTAAAATAATGAATGAGTCTATTTAAGGGATGAGCATATTGATAAAAGGCATAAAAGCGATGAATATTACTATCAATTTTTATACAGTCGAGACAATAAACGCTGCAGTTGTCACTTTGGGGCTCGGCGCAAATCCAACAGGGATTGGCAAGTGGTTTGAGCATTGCAAGGCAGGGTTGGCAAAGCGCCAGTCGCGTTTTAAAATTTAAACCGCAGCCATAACATATCTTCGGCAAATAGAGTCGCTGTGGTATACTTATCAAGATTTTTTCTTCCATGAGCTTGAGGGCATAGCATGAATGAACAACACCATCTTGGCAAGCGTTTTGATGTGATGGCAAAGCATTATGCCAAGCATCATCTTGTTCAAAGCGAGCATCTTAAGCGCTTAATGGAGCGCTTTAGTTATATTAAAGGTGATTTTCCTTGCATCTTAGATTTAGGTTGCGGCCCGGGAGAGGCTAGTGTCAACTTAAAAAAACGATTTCCGAAATCCAAGGTTTTTGCGCTTGATATCTCGCAAAACATGTTAAAAATGGCCAAGTCAAAACGTCCTTTTTTCAATCCTTTTCAATGTGTCCAGGCTGATGTCAGTGCACTGCCTTTTGCTGATGAGTCAGTTGATTTGATTGTTGCGCATCATGTTGTGGCCTTCTTACCTGATATGAAGACAGCTCTTGCGGAATGGCATCGGGTCTTAAAGCCTGGCGGTGGATTAATGCTATCAAGCTTTGGCCCTGATACGTATAGAGAAGTGAAGACTGCTTTTTTGAACATTGATGATAAGCATCATACCCATCTTTTTTGTGATTTACACGATATTGGTGACGCCTTAATGCAGCAAGGCTTTATTGACCCTGTCATTGATAGGGCTGACCTTAGTTTGCGTTTTAACTCCGCGCAGGCATTGTTAACACATCTAAAAGCACAAGGCGGGATGTTTGATAGACAAGATGTGCGCAAAGGTCTGATGACGCCACGGCAATATCAAACACTACTTGAGTCACTTGAAAACGTGCTCATGCATGAATTAATCACTGCACATGCATGGCGTGGCAAATCCAAACGAAAAGATGATGCCCAAGTGATAACGCTTGCGCAGCTTAAAGCCAATTTAAGGGCGGCAAAGAGTTAGAAAATCATGCTAGACTGTAAATAAGTGATGGCAACAGAGGTCTGGGCAATGAAATTTGTTAGTCGCTATGAATCACATCCTACCGATGACAGAGGCTATGTGTCTTATCGCCAAGAAGAACATGATGTATGGCGTTTTTTATATGAGCGACAAATACAAATAGTAGAACATCGAGCAGTTGATGAATTTATTTTAGGTCTTAAAAAACTTGATCTGAGCGCTGAGTGCATCCCTCAAATTCCAGATTTGAATCTGAAGCTGGCAGCCGTTTCCTCTTGGCAACTGGCGCCAGTGTCGGCCGTGATCCCACCCAATGAATTTTTTGGCCTATTGGCAAGTCATCAGTTTCCTGTGGCGACATTTATTAGGCGTCAAGAAGATATTGATTACATCACCGAACCCGATGTCTTTCATGAGATATTTGGGCATATTCCTTTACTGACGAATGCTTATTATGCTGAATTTGTAAGTCATTTCGCTAAAATTGCCTTAAGTCATCCTAAAGAAGATTGGTATATGTTTTTACGCCTATTTTGGTTCACCATAGAATTTGGCTTGATTGAAACAACGCAAGGCCTTCGAATTTATGGTGGTGGCATCCTATCATCTTATGCTGAAACCTTAAGTGCATTAACCACTGATGCCTCTATTCGTGCCTACTTTGATCCCATTTCTGCGTTAAGAACACCTTACCGAATTGATCTGCTGCAATCTATTTATTATGTGATTAAGGATTTTTCGCTGATGTATGATTTATGTCAATTAGATTATACAACAATCTTAAAAAGGGTTCGTGAGCTTGGGATGTGGGCCCCGCTTTATGAGCCTAAGATGCCGACATGATGCTTGTTTTTTTCTTCATGCTTATTGTTTAATGTCATGATAGTTGTTAATATTCCTGTATCTTTTATAGTCATACCCAGAACTTGTAAGGAGTTTTGTTTGATTAGAGCGCTGATTGTTGATGATCATGCCTTGGTTCGGATGGGGATGCGTCATATTCTGGCTGGCAGTAAAGACATAGAAGTTGTTGCTGAAGCTCAAGATGGCGAGGAAGCTTTGGCTTTGGTCAAACAATTTCAGCCTGATGTGATATTGCTCGATATGAAAATGCCGGGTATTGATGGTTGGGAAGTCATTCAACGCTTAAAGCGGACATCTGCTACCAGCAAAATTATTGCCGTATCAGCAGTGACAGCTGAGCCATTTCCTGGGCGAGTACTGCAACTGGGTGCCATGGGTTATTTATCGAAAGAATCTAGTGGTGAAGAAATGATTATCGCCATTCGCAAGGTCATGAAAGGTGAGCGTTATTTAAGTGCTGAAGTGGCACAAAAGATGGCAATTAAAAGCCTCGATCCTATTTCAGAAACACCTTTTTCTCAATTGTCTGAACGTGAAATGCAAGTGATGTTAATGATCACCAGTGGCATTAAAGTTCCTGAAATTGCCAAACGCCTTTTTCTATCGAGTAAAACCATCAATTGCTATCGTTATCGTATGTTTGCTAAATTAAATATTAAAAGTGACGTGGAATTAACACATGTGGCTTTAAAGTATGCGATTATTGATCAAGCCATTGATCCTTCTAATTAGTCATGTCTATTTCGCCTACCATTCTATCGATCTTAAAACACCTCACCGCAGAGCCTGGGGTGTATCGGATGAAAGATGTTCATGGTGATATTATTTATGTGGGCAAGGCAGGTAATCTTAAAAAACGTGTTAAATCATATTTTAGCCAAAAACAACAAAGCCCGAAAAATAAATCGCTGATTGCCCAAATTGCCGATATTGAAATTACGGTGACCAGAAGTGAAAAAGAGGCACTGCTTTTAGAATGTACCCTCATTAAAAGTTTACGTCCTAAATATAATATTGTCATGCGCGATGACAAGTCATTTCCTTATCTTTGTGTACAACAGGGCCATGATTTCCCCAAAATGAATGTCTTACGTTTAAAGCACATGCCTGATAAAGCTCATTATTTTGGCCCATATCCAAATGCGTCGAGTATTTATATGGTATTGGATCTATTGCAAGGGATTTTTAAATTACGCAATTGCAGCGATGCCGAATTTGCAAGACGGACGCGACCTTGTTTGCAATATCAAATTAAACGCTGTAGTGGGCCTTGTGCGAATTTAATTTCAAAGACTGATTATGCGGCAAGTGTTAAAGATGCCCTTCGTTTTCTGCAAGGACGTGATGCTGATGTATTCAAGGCTTATCAAATGAACATGGATGCAGCGTCAGATGCACTGGCCTTTGAAGAGGCTGCCATGTGGCGCGATAAAATCAAGCAATTGCGTATGGTACAAGAACAGCAAGCAATGATTTGCTTGAAAGGCGATTTGGATGTCATTGCGATTCAAATTAAATCAGGTTTTGCAGGTATTATTCGGATTATTATTCGTGAAGGTAAAGTCTTGCATTCGGAAGTTTTTTTCCCAAAAATTCCAAATATTAATTGGTATCAATCTGAGAAAGCGCTTTGGCAAGAAATTTTCAGTGATTTTGTCTCCTATTATTATTCATTGCATCTTGAACATTTGCCTAAACTGATTATCAGTTCTGAAATGCCTCAAGACAAATTGGTGTTTGAAGCAATTTTTAAAAATGAGTGCCAGTTTGAAACACCTCAACGAGGGCAAAAGAAAGATTGGTTAAACTTTGCCGAACAAAATCTGGCCAGAGCTATCATGAGTTTTGAAACAGCGCATGCCACAATTTCAAAACGTTATGAGGCTTTGGCGAACGCACTGAGCATCCCTGAAATTAAACGCATGGAATGCTTTGATATTAGCCATACCCAAGGAGACTTAACCGTTGCTTCCTGTGTGGTATTTGATGCGCAAGGGCCTTTAAGAAAAGATTATCGCCATTTTAACATCGAAGGAATTACCCCAGGCGATGATTATGCGGCGATGCGGCAGGTGATTGCAAGACGGGCCAAATATTACAGTCAAGAGGTCTTAAAACCTGATCTGTTAATTATTGATGGGGGTAAGGGACAGGTTAAAATGGCTTGCCTTGCGTTGAGTGAATTGGGTCTTGAAGAGATGAATGTTTTGGGAATTGCCAAGGGGCCGGGGCGAAAGGCGGGTCAAGAAAAGTTAATTTTTAGAGATTTAAATCAAGAGTTTAGTTTAGCGCCAGATAATTTAGCACTCCATCTATTGCAACATATTCGTGATGAAGCGCATCGTTTTGCCATCACCTTTCATCGCCAAAAGCGCGCGAAAAAAACCTTAGACTCTAGTCTTAAATCTATCCCAGGGATTGGGGCGAAAAGACATAAACTTTTATTGCAACATTTTGGTGGATTGCAAGTATTAACACGTGCTTCAATTGAAGAAATTGCTAAAGTTCCAGGCATTAGTCATGATTTGGCTAAAAAAATATTTGAGCATTTACATTGAACGGCTCATATATCACATTGATTAACATGAAGGTTATTAGCTGTGAAACAAATCTTATCTAGAAAAAATTTGTATCATTTTATAAAAATGCTTGCTGTTGGTTCAAGCGGCATGATCTTACAATTTCTGATTTATAATTTGTTACGTCTTCGCTTATCACCATTGTGGGCAGCACAAATTGCAGTCGGTGTGGCAATTATCAATAATTTCTATTGGCATGGACGGGTGACTTTTGCCCAAGAGGATTTTGCATTGAATCGATTATGGAATCGAGAGGGGATATTATTTATCAGCTTTTCAGGTTTGATGGTTTGTTTACAGGGGCAGTGGCTCGTATGGACCGTTACTGTCTTTAAAGCAGGCCCCCTGTTCGAAAATGCCTTGATGTTTACAGGCATGATTTGGGGGGCAGTGCTTAATTTTATGTTTTATCGTTACATCATTTGGATCTAGCTTATTAATAGCCTGCCCATTGTGCGAGTTGAGGGGTATAATAATATCCCTCTGTGTGAACAAGTTCATCAGTAATGTCACCTTCGCCGACTGGACTAGCTGTTGCGTATGCAGTAGCTATTGGTTCTTTTGTATCCCTCATGAGTTCAACGGGCGGTGCAGAAGGTTCAACTAAGCGCGGTGCAGCTGGTTCAACTAATGGTTGTTTATTTGGTAAGCTTAAGCCGTAGTCAATCATGGCTCGTCCTAATGCAGAAAGTGCTAGGCCGGACGCCCAAAGCCCGAGGACTGTAATTCCAACCCAATATACGCCAGTAGCAATTGATAGCGCAACGCCAACAATAGAGCCAATTGATGACAATGCGATTAGGTCGCGATAAAAGTCATGGTTACTATGATTTTCATAAGTATATGATGACTGGACATGGTGGTGGCAAGGGCGGGAAAAATCAAAGTATGTAAAATTAATAGATTTGTTTCTGTTTCCATCATTGCTTTTATTATTTTTGTTGACGATTTCGGCTAATACGATGAAGGGCGCCACGATTCCAAATATAACAGCTGCAGCAATGGTTATATTCCCAGTAAGCTCAATGGCATTTCCAATAGCTAATATTCTCTTTTTATGGTCAATGTTCATCATATCCTCCGTTTAATTTGTCAGTATGTTACTACATGCGCTAAGTTTGGTCAATAGTTGTTTTTTTATTCCATATTGATCGGTTAATCGGAATTGGTTCATCTGGGGTAAGACTGATGAAGAACATCTGGAAAATCTTGAGCAGGCGTGCTAGCTTGGAGTACTAAGTTCAACTAAACTTTTTGGTGGGAATGCCGATAAAACGTTTAGAAAAGTTTAAATTCGAAGGAGTTGTTATGCAAGCCTTTAAGTATTTTTTTTTCATGTTGGTGTTTGGTTTATCAAGTTATGCCAATGCTGAAACGCAAGCATTGAAATATTATGGCAAGGATCTTTGTCATTCACCTGGCTTTGAATGTCATCAGGTTGTTGCAGGTGAAACTTGGCAAAATCTCTTCCCAGATGAGCAAGATCGCGTCGTCATTCAAAAGATTAATCGCACCTACAATCATTTATGGGCCGGTCGAGTATTGGCAGTGCCTAGCGCAAAAGGCCCATTTAATTTGATTGATTATGCGCCATTTGATGCACAAATTAAGGTGAATGAACGTCAGGTGATTGTCGATCAAGATAAGCTTGCTTGGGGCGCATATGATGCGACAGGAAAACTCCTGAATTGGGGGCCAATTGCTTCTGGCAGCACCAAATGTTCTGACAGTAACAATAGTTGCCTGACCTTGACTGGCATGTTTCGTGTCTTTAATAAAGAAAACGAAAAATGTGTTTCTGATGTTTTCCCAATTGGGAAAGGTGGGGCAAAAATGCCTTATTGTATGTTTTTTCATAAAGGATTTGCGTTACATGGTTCCGATGACATTCCAGGATATCGCGCAAGCCATGGTTGTGTCAGAATGTTTGTTGAAGATGCGAAATGGTTGAATCATGAGTTTGTTGATATTTCGAGTGAGCGTAATCAGCAACGAGGAACGTTGGTGATTGTGAAGCCTGTGAGTGATCCTAAATCCGCATAGGCTTGCATCTTGAAGAAAAAGAGCATACAACTTTAAGATAAATTGGTTTCAGGGAGAAACACATGAGGACAATATTTTTGCTCCTAATCACTTTAATGATATCTCCACTTTCGGCCAAAGTGAGTCGCGAGGATGCGATCGTTGCACCGGTAGTACTTGAAGATGACGCCAAACGGCCTTTGGGTTGCAAGGATGTAGGATATCGCTATACCTTGAATACTTTAGAAATGCTACCAGGTGCAGCCGGTGATAATCAATCTCTTTATTTTTTTTACAACCATTTGAATACACCGTTGAAAATGTATCATATGTTGGGTGAAAAAACTCGCCATGAAATCTTTTTAAATCACACCATTCCTCCGCATCAATGGGCGGCTTTGGCAACTGGTGAGGAAAACTTAAAATATATTTGTGCCGTCGATGATTCTCAAAAGGGCTTAGGTAAGCTGATTGAGTGCCAACATGCGGTCAAAGTATGTGAATATGCCAAAGTGAAGTTTGGTTTAAATAATCGTGGTAATTTTTGGATTGTGAAAGGTAATACAAGGCAGGGTGCGGTTGCTGAAGTGGTGCACTACGGTATTATTCCCCAATAGCGTTAGGACAACAACATGAAATTAAAAGCTTTTGTTTATTATTTGGGTCTGATGTCAATCGGTGTGGACTTATATGCAAACGATGCCTTGCTAGCTTATCGCTTAGGCCAATATCAGAAAGCTGCGGCCGAGTTTAGAGATAATTCGCCACAAGATGCGTTTGGGCAGTTCTATTGGGGCGAAATGAACTTATATGGCTATGGGATAGCAAAAGATAATGACAAAGCGATTGAGTTTTATCAGCAGGCAGCAGAAAAAGGGTTTTTGCCTGCCCAGCAAATCATGGCACGTTATGCGCTGTTAATTCAGAAAAATCCTGAAGAGGCCCTGTTGTGGTTTAAAAAAGCAGCAGATAAGCAAGATGTGTTGGCCATGATGTATTGTGCTGGCGCCTATTTGTATGGTTATGGTGTCAATAGAAACGACGATATGGCCAGAAAATATTATATTGCCGCAGCAAAATTAGGCAACCCTTTGGCGCAAACAACTTTAGCCGAGCATTTTTTTGATTCCAAGCATGGTCAAAACAAACAGTTGGCGGAAATATGGTTGAATAAAGCGGTTGCGCAAAACGATATTGCTGGACTGATGTTAAAAGCGAAGATCTGTTATGCAGATAAGCAGTATGAACAAGCGCAACAACTGCTTAATCAAGCCTTAAAGCAACATTTTTGGCCAGCCTATTATGTGCAGGGTTTGTGGTCCTTGGAGAGCAAAAAATATACGCTAGCGCATCGCAATTTTTTAATTGCAGCCCGCCATGGCTATGCAGCTGCTCAGTTATCGTTGGCTGAACT
>RGPR01000130.1 GCA_010030245.1 Gammaproteobacteria bacterium | reverse complement strand
CTATCTAAACAGCTAAAAGAAGGATACTCCTGCAGTGGCGTAGTAATACCTCCAGTCTATATTGTCAGCCAGCCTAAAGGTAAGTTGGATATTGAACAACTTAAAGGGCATATCGAATTTGAAATAGATGTGTTGACACCAGATGAACTCGAGCAAAGAGTAACTGCACAAGAAATTGACGTTGGTACGCTGTATGAGGGACCTGTTTTTAAATCTGAGTTGATAAAAAAAATCAATGATATATTAGCTAATTTAGGAAGAAAAATTCCATATATAATGCTTCCCGAGTATGGATTTAATGATCCAAAACAACGAGAAGCTATTGAACAACATAGAGATTATTGCATAAAAGAGTGTTCGCACCTCACATATGCAAACACTGTATATTCAGGATTTAAGAAAGATTCTGATGAGACTGGTATTTTACTTAGTAGTGAGTTGGTTGAACCATTAAAGCCAGAAGTTTATTTAGGTCAATTAGATGACAAAATACAGGAGGCTATTTTAAGGGCTTCAGACTTTAGCACTTATCAATCAGGGACTGAATTAAGCATGCAATATAGCCATGATTGCTATTTACAAACATATGAACTCGAGACGCCTGCTGATCAATTTTTGCAGATCCATCGTGCATTTTCAAAGCAAAGTACCAAAAACCAAGATGTGGTGATGGTGGGTAGGTACGTTCTTAGTAAAATGAATGCTCTTCGAGCAATTATAGATAAACTTCAAGAAGATGGTTTTGGGCGGGTTATTTTTTATAATGCAGATGAGAAAAGCCAGAGGTTGCTATTTGATTCTAAAACAGGAAATAAAAAAACATATCGAGTTATTTACACAAGTGCAATGACACATCCATCAATGATTGCTTGTTTTGGTTTATCTGGTCCTTTCGTTGGAGCTACAGGTGATCAGTCCTTCAGTGAGGCCTTAAGTGCTAAGAAAATAATGCTGTATGAATGTTTGCCACATAAGAGACAACTCATTAAAAATTATGACGCATCGATGCTAGAAGTATGCTCAGGTGATAAAGATGTTGCGCAGATATTATCGCTTTTACGTGCGCCTGAATCGGAAAACTATGAAACATTAGGTTCTCTATTAAGTTTGCCATCGAACCAAGAAAAATTACAACGGGCTAATATGGCTGTCTTAAAAGAATTTAACTTTGTAGGTGAAATTTTGAAGGCAGATGAGGAATGGGAGCGCAACCAAGTGGGGGAAATTGTCAAATTGTTGAAGGATGGGAACCAAAAAGAAGCTGTCAAATTGATATCAACTTATCCAGGACGTATTTCTGTGAAGGACTTATTTGAAGGTCAGACTATTTTAAAACATGCTGTTGATAACAACCCCAATGGAGAATTTGTAAGCTATGGAAATACTGTGCTTCGCCCAGAAAACTTTATAAAGTCATTGAACTCACTTGAACAAGGCGACTATGGGCCTGTCATAGAATTTATAGATGACAAAACTAGTCAACAAGAAAAACAGACATTATGTGAATTACTGCAAAGGCAATGTGCTACGGGTGAAACGTATCTTGCAGCGCTTCGGAAAGCATGCCCAACAGATCAATATTCGGCGACTAAATTTGCTAGTCTCTGGTCCACAATGGATCGGCTTGGCAAATACCAGCCAAAATCAAATTCAAAACACGAAAGGATGCAGCAGTCGTTTATGGATCTAACCAAGATATTTACAGACATATCTTCATATGATGATGATGCTCTTATCGGTCTTTTATTGCGCAATAAAAAGAACATAGCTGCGGAGTATCTTTTGCTTACACCAAGAAAAGGCAAGTATTTTGGAAGTAATCTTGATGATATCTTGGAAACGGCAATAAAAGACTTAGGCGTTGATTTGCAAGATATCACACAGAAACAAGAGAGACAATATTTTAAAGCATTAGAATCTTGCATGCAGCGACAAAAACCTGTTGAGAAAATTGCCGCCTTGCCCAAAGAGGCAGCTCAAGAAAGTGAAAGACGTATCTTGGGCAACGAAATACAGCCGCATACACAAGATAACATTTTGTCTACTACTTTGGGATTTTATAAATTAAGTACTGCCACAATTGGCGAGGGAGGGTGGGGGGAGGTGTACACCGCCGAACATTATTCACATGTTGATGGGAAGGAAATAGTTCAACCTGTTGCAATCAAAAAAATGGATAAGAAGCATTCTGACATAGCACAAAAAGAAAATCAGCTTTTTCACCAAGCATACCCAGATAAGCATTTTGAATATTTTACAAAGGGTAATTCAGCGTATGTAGCCATGCCCCTATTTAAGGGTGTCCCCCTTGATGAATATTTACTTGCTAGTCCTACTATTCCATTGTCAGCACGGCAAAAAATGGCTGTGGAGTTATTCACTGATTTATCCCTGATACACGAAAAAGATGTGACTCATCACGATATTAAACCAAAAAACATACTATATGATTTAGGAAACGGACAAATGCATATATTGGACTTTGGTTGTGCTGAAAAGGAAGGTGATATCATTGGGTATGAGGATATAAATACTTCAAAATATGCGATAGAATATATGCCTCCAGAGTATGTGGATGGTAAAGCACCAGCAACAAAAAAGAACGACATTTACTCAATGACCTTAAGTCTTGCAGAAATTCTGGGTTTGAATAAAAAAGAGCTTGTTCGGGCTAGGTTGGAACGTGCATTAACAAGCATCAGCGATGAGGGCTTCAAAAAGATTTTATTAGAAACATTTCAAAGTCAAGAAACCTTGGATAAAGCGGTGTTTTCCGGGGCAGTAATTCGATACCATGATGAAGAAATATTTAAAGAATTTTTAAGCAAATATGTTAGTGATCACTACGATTTTACTGCATATCAAGATCAATTAGGAGTAGAAATGTTTAATTTGCTTAATGCAATGCAAGCGAAAGACCCTGAAGCTAGACCTAACGCACAAGCATGTCTTAGGATTTTAGGACAAGCGACATTAGCGACATCTCAATCGACAACTCTATTGAGGGAAGCCTTACATCAACAAAAAAATGGTGGACCATCTAATTTTGGTGATGAGCAATCTACAAGTAAGGCTAGTTCGCCTTAACATAAGGAGTTGTTTTATTAAAGAAAGAAATTAGCATCGAAAATTTATGTCGTTATGAATAATCAATGTAATTGGAGAATATGATGAGAATACAAATAATACAAGCTATTAAGAATACATTTGGTCTAACTGATAATGAAGATATTGCTGTGCTTAGTACCCGATCTGAGGTTTCTCTTATTAAGAATCTACCAGCTTTGTTAGCACTTTTGGCGAATGAAAAAATACTACCAAAACTTGTTGCTCAGGCATTGGAACGGGTTGTTGTAGGCATTAAGCTAAAGGCCGCTCAAACAGCTCAAGAGGAAGAGTTTCTTAAGCAAATATCGGAGCTAGTTGATAAACCGTTATATATCGTCGAACAAAGTGCGCCTAAAAATAATGCACATCTTCCTTGAGCTTATGTGTAACGTAATCATGATATTGAAGAGGTTTGGTCCTCAAAGATCTCCTTGTTTTGACTGATGAAAAGTTAATTTAACCTATTGATTTGTTAAAAAAAGATCATTATTTTTTTGTTTTTACTTGAGGATAATGTTGTATATGAAAAGTGAATCTGCCAATAATTTAGTTATAATTAGATCTGTCATCGAGAATATTTTTGGGGATGACTTTCATAAAAAGATGCGCAAATAAAAAATATGTAACAAAACAGTTCAATAGACTTTTCAGCAATAAAGGCATATCAATATGGGATTTATCTTAACAATGGATTAAGTACGTTGAGGGACTTAACAAATCAATTATCGTTGCACTAGATTGGAGTTCATTTTTTGATGATGAACAATCTATACTTTGTTTAAATGTTGTAAAGATTAAAGGATTATCAACACCCTTCGCGCTTCAAGGACCAATTACTCAGTCGATTCAAGGATGTATTGCCTGAAGGTGTTGAAGTGATTTATCAGATTAGGTTCGAACTAATACAAATTATTGTGTTCTTATGATTTCTGGGGAACTTTATTTTTTGAGGATAAAATTTTGATAAAAACTTAACTTACTGTAATAAGGTGAACAACACTATGAATTATTGTACAAAAAATCCTAGCGTTACCGCTTTTTGCAGCTGGGATAATGGCGCAAGTGCTGTAATCAAGGACAACTGATTTCTTGTGTTGCTAAGAAATAGATTTCAGGGGGGAGGGGCCTGTGTGTCAAGAATGGCAAGTAATATATAGCTTACCAATGCTGTACAAACGATGAGGGTCGGCCCCTCGCAATGGGTATGCAGGTATCGATTGTAAACTATCTTGAGTGGCTGTGATCAAAAGTCATGGTCGTGAGCGTTAAGGAAAAGGCTGATTTAATCTGTCAAGTATGAGTCAAAGAGATGAACGTAAGTGAACCGCTGATG
>RGPR01000129.1 GCA_010030245.1 Gammaproteobacteria bacterium | reverse complement strand
GATAGAAGTGTATCATCAACAGTCTATGGGGGATGCAGCTGATGAACCCAAGATTGACACATTAGCTAAAAAAACATTGGACGAAATTAATGCAACAAATTATTATTCCACTGTGGAAGACTTATCTTTAAAATTACAAAACAGAGTGGCAGATATTCTGCGTAATATTGCATTTGATACCAACGATGATCAAGATCTACCTGACGTGATGCATGCCATTCAGCATTATCAAACCAAAAACGGAAATATAGGGAAAGAAGCGCCGATTGATTTTTTGACAGACAAAGAACAAAATGAGCTATATACCTCTGAGGGTAAGTTCAAAGTCTCTCTTTATTGGGTATTCTCGCCCATCGTGAACACCTATTCTTGTCGATCGTGAACAGTGATTCTTGTTTGATCGTGAACACCTATTCTTGCCTGATCGTGAACACTTTTCCAAAAAAACAGGAATAGGTGTTCACGATGCCATCACTTCGCATGGGCACAGGCTTTTGCAAGCATTAGCACCAGCTAAACTCTTAAGTTTAACTGGAGATAAATAATGTCAGCAAAAGGAACCTCAATGCGAAAAATAACACAAATTATTCGCCTACACTTTGAGTCTAAATTAAGCACGCGCCAAATTGCGGCTAGTTTAAAGGTGTCGGTTGGAGTGGTCAGTAAATATGTTAATCGAGCGTTAAATAACAATATATCTTGGCCACTGCCAAACGATATAGATGAAAAAACATTGCTCGCACGATTAAAACTCTCCATACCAGTGAAGTCCTGCGTAAGTACTGCAATCGATACCATTAACTTTGCAAAGATTCATCAAGAACTGTGCCGCAAAGGGATCACCCTGCAATTACTTTGGGACGAGTACCAATTAGAGCAAGAAAACGCACTAAGTTATTCTCGCTATTGCCATCATTACCGGTTATACAAAAAAAGCTTAAAACGCTCCATGCGTCAAACGCATCCGGCGGGTGATAAAGTTTTTATTGATTACAGCGGCGTCACGATGGACATTATTGACCCTGAAACAAACCAGATACGGTCGGCTGAGATTTTTGTTGGCGTATTAGGCGCATCAAAATATACATTTGCAGAAGCCACATGGTCACAACAGCTGCCTGACTTCATAGGCTCACAACGACGTATGTTTGAATTTTTTAATGGGGTACCAGCCCTTGTGGTGCCTGACAACCTTCGCTCAGCGATTAGTAAATCATGTAGATATGACCCAGACACCAACCCAAGCTACGCACAATTTATCGAGTATTATGCAACAGCGGTGCTCCCTGCAAGACCCTATCGTCCCCAAGATAAAGCCAATGTTGAATCAGGGGTTCAAGTGGTTCAGCGGTGGATACTCGCGCGTTTGCGCCACCAAACCTTTGTAGGTCTTGCAGAACTGAATGCTGAAATCATGCGTTTGTTAACCATACTTAACCAAAAACCATTCCAGAAATTATCTGGATGCCGTGAATCAGTTTTTTTAGCGATCGATAAACCAGCATTAAAAGCACTTCCAGCAGAAGGTTATCAATTTAAAAAATACAAGTCGTTTAGGGCGGGCATGGACTATCATGTCATGCTGGACAACCACTTTTATAGCGTGCCACATAGATACTCTGGTGAGCTGATTGATATATGGTTTAACCAACATACTGTTGAATGTTATTTTGAGGGCGGACAGATAGCATTGCATCTCTATGCAACGGTGGTTGATGGCCAGTCAACGATTAGCCATCACATGCCCAAAAGTCATCAACAACACAACAAGCAATCAAAGGCGCGTTTCCTCCAATGGGCTTCGCAAATAGGTGTCAACACACAGATTGTTGTGCAAAAAATATTTGATGATAAATTACACCCAGAACAAGCTTATCGCTCATGCAAGGGACTCATCAGTGTAACAAAAAAATATGGTGAAGCTCGCTTAGAGCAGGCTTGTTCCTACGGTGTGATTCAAGGAGCCTACAGCAGTAAAAGCATTGCATCAATTCTTGAGAATAACCTTGACCAGTCGGCGTTAACCAACCAAGTCACAGCGGTAAGCGCACCCGTCTTGGCGCATGAAAATATCAGAGGTTCCCAGTATTACCATTAAACCAAAACCAGAAGAGAGCGAAAAAATGAACAATGAAAACATATTAGCACAAATGGGGCAGCTTAAAATGGGTGGCATGCAAGAGGCTTTTCGTGAACAGCAAAGCCATCCAAAGCATGCTGACTTGA
This sequence comes from Gammaproteobacteria bacterium, assembly GCA_010030245.1. Taxonomy (GTDB): domain Bacteria; phylum Pseudomonadota; class Gammaproteobacteria; order Legionellales; family Legionellaceae; genus UBA2653. The sequence goes on along the minus strand of RGPR01000129.1, from coordinate 2,275 downwards.
GTTTTGAAGACCGCCTAAGCCTATTGCTAGACCGTGAATTATTAAAAAAAGAAGCTAATCGTGTTCAGAGCTTGCAACGACGTGCCAAGCTTAGACAGGCCGCATCGATTGAAGATATTAATTATAAAAGTGATCGTGGATTAGAAAAAGCCAAAGTGATGGCGCTTGCAAAATGCGACTTTGTGCGTCATCACCACAACGTGCTAATAACAGGATCTACTGGGTGTGGGAAAACCTATCTGGCCTGTGCTCTGGGTAATCAAGCGTGTCGCCAGGGCTTTAAGACGCGCTATTTGTTATTAACGCGGTTCTTAGAAGAAATGGCGATGTCGCACGCGGATGGCAGCTATGCCAAATTGATGGCACAACTTCACAAAGATGATGTACTGATTCTTGATGATTTTGGGTTGACGTCAATTAATGCAGCGCAACGTCACGATCTATTTAATCTTATTGAAGACAGGTATCAACTAAAAGCAACCATCATCACAAGTCAGTTTCCGGTTGCAAAATGGCATGACTATCTTGGTGAGCCAACCATTGCCGATGCCATACTCGACAGGCTGACTGAACATGCTCATCGAATAGAGCTAAAAGGGCCGTCAATGCGCAACAGAGACGTTGCGTCATCGTGAACACTCTGCGATAATTTCTTCGCTTGCAAAAGTACTACAATATTAGGTGTTCACGATCGACAAGAATCGGTGTTCACGTTCGCAGGAATACCCATTTATAAGGCTTTACTGTATTTTCATACCGCAGATGCTCTAAAATCTGGTGTTGTTAGCCTTAAACCAGCATATCGTTATTTATCACTACAAAATTACTTGCATCCTAAAGATCATTGGTCAGTCAACAAGCATCGTTTACTGGAGGAGGCGGGGTTACTAGCCTTTGCAGATATTGATGAGTTGTTACAGGTATTAAGAAAAAAATTGCATGCTGGCTATCATAAAACAAATCGTCGTATCAAAGAAGGCAAAAATTCACATATTAAGTTCGACGCCAAAGGACGGATGGTTTTAGCCACTCCTAAAGTGGAGAAACCTCATACTCAATCGCTATCCGCATTGTTTGCTGATCAAAAATACACATCCATTTTAAAGATCTTAAGTGATATTCAACGGTTAACCAATTATCTTGATTGCTTTCGTCATCATAATGTTAAAGACAAGAAAGTATTACCTAAAACATCCATATTTTACGCAGCCATCTTGGGATTGGGATGCAATATTGGCATTAATAAGATGGCAAATGTATCGAAAGGCATTACCGAAGATGTTCTGACAAATTTCGTAAACTGGCACATGAGTCTAGATAACATTAATGCAGCAAATGAGTGTATTTTAGAGTTACTGGGGAAACTTTCATTGGCTAAGCTGCATCAAAACGATCCTAATAAACTGCATACATCAAGCGATGGACGCAAAGTCAGTGTGGTGGTTGAATCTTTAAATGCCAATAACTCCTTTAAATACTTTGGCAGTGACATAGGTTCATCGTTGTATGGTTTTATTGACGAGTTGAATCGCTTATTTTATACCACGTCTATTAGCAGCTCTGAGCGTGAGGCAGCGTATGTCACAGATGGATTATTACATAACCTTTCAATCAAAAGTAGTATCCACTCTACGGATACACATGGTTATTCTGAAGCCGTTTTTGCCATCTTACACATGCTTGGAATTTATTTTGCGCCACGGATAAAAAATCTCAAAAAATCTACGCTCTATAGTTTTGAACCCAGAAGTCTGTATGTGGAAAAAGGTTATAAAATACTGCCAGAACGTTACATTGATGTCGATTTGATCAAGAAATATTGGGACGATATCTTGCGATTAATGGTAACAATTAAACTCAAGACATCAACTACATCACAAATACTTAAGCGACTAAGCTCATATTCCAAGCAACATCCATTATACTGCGCTATTAAGGAGTTTGGAAGAATCATTAAGAGTCTATTCATTCTGCGTTATATAGATGATGTCGCATTGCGCCAGTCAGTCGAAAAACAACTTAATCGTATAGAGTTGTCTAATAAATTTTCAAAAGCTATTTTGTTTGGTAATAATCAAGAAATCCAATATAGCGGAAAAGAAGAACAGGAAATGGTTGTTGGTTGTCAACGCCTAATACAAAATGCCATTGTACTCTGGAATGGCTTATTTCTTTCACAAAAATTGGCTTCAATTGAAGATGAGGAGAAAAAAGAAGCGTTGCTAAAAATTATACGAAATGGATCAACGCTAATATGGTACTACGTGAATTTGCA
>RGPR01000128.1 GCA_010030245.1 Gammaproteobacteria bacterium | reverse complement strand
AGGAGGAAAAGCAAAACTTGCCGCTGAATTACATGCGCTAATAGGACCTTGCCAGTTTTTTGAAATTTTCTGCCATAACTGCATTTGTATGTCATTCAAGGGATGCATCGGCTCATCGGCGCAAGCAAAATGAGTCATTAAACCTATCGATGAATTAACCCATGGACAAGCCTGAAGAGCCGCAACAACATCTTTAAACGCTTCTACTGAAAAACCAAGTCGGTGCATTCCAGTGTTCATCTTTAACCAGACCTTAACTGGTTTTTTAAGCGGTTTTGCTAATAACCATTCTAGTTGAGGACGATGATGAAGGACAATCTCAAAATCATTATCAGCGGCAATTTGCCATTCATCTGGGGTGTAGACTCCCTGAAAAATGAGACATTGATCCTTTAATCCAAAACCTCGAATTGCCAGAGCTTCAGCAAGACATGCCACCCCAAAAGCGCCTACAGAATTGGTAAGCGCTTGGGTAATATGATCAAGGCCGCAGCCATAAGCATTGGATTTAACCATGGCAATGATCTTTGCTGAACCTGCCATTTGGCGTAACTGATTAAAGTTATGTTTTAATGCAGGAATGTCAATGTGTAAAAAGGTAGGTCTCACCCCTTAATCCCCTATACTATAAGTTTGATGGGCCAAATCTTCAAAACGGGTAAATTGCCCTAAAAATGCAACTTTTACCTTGCCAATTGGTCCATTACGCTGTTTAGCAATGATGATTTCAGCACATCCTTTTTCAGGACTTTCAGGATTATAAACTTCATCACGATAAATAAAACAAATTAAATCCGCATCTTGTTCAATTGCGCCTGACTCACGTAAATCGGACATTACCGGTCGTTTATCTTGACGTTGCTCAAGACTTCGATTTAACTGAGATAACGCAACGACAGGAACATGTAATTCCTTGGCTAAAGCTTTTAAGCTTCTTGAAATTTCTGAAATTTCAGCTGTTCGGTTGTCTCCTTTATATCCGGGAACTTGCATCAACTGTAAATAGTCGACAACAATCAATCCGAGTTGCCCCTGTTCACGCATTAAGCGTCGAGCGCGAGATCTCATTTCTGCTGGTGATAGGCCTGGGGTATCATCAATAAATAAAGGTGCTTCAGAAAGCATGGTTACCGAAGATGTGACTCGGGGCCAATCATCATCTGTTAATTGTCCAGTACGGATACGATGCTGATCTATTCGTCCAAGTGAGGACATCATCCTCATCGCTAAAGAATCTGAAGGCATCTCCATGGAAAAGACAAGTACCGGCAATTTCGATTGAATTGCCGCATGCTCTGCCATATTCATCACCAATGTTGTTTTTCCCATAGAAGGACGCCCTGCCACAATCACCAAATCAGAACGCTGCAAACCACTGGTTAATTTATCTAAATCACTCAATCCTGTCGGCATCCCGGTAATTGGTGTTCCCTTGTGATAAAGTTCATCAATTTTTTCAACTGCTTTAACAAGAATGGTCTTAATATTTTCAGGTCCGCCAGTCGATGGGGTTTGCTCTGCGATGGCAAAAACCTTCTGCTCTGCAAAATCTAATAATTCAACCACATTTCTATCTTTGGGATGATAAGCAATATCAGCTATATCCTGGGCAACATGGATTAATTGACGCTGAACAGATTTTTCACGAACAATATCAGCATAAGCCAAAATATTGGCAACACTAGGTGTATTATTGGCTAAATCAAATAAATAAGACTCGCCGCCTGCAAGATCAATATCCTGACTTAAATGTAAGCCATTTAAAATGGTTATCACATCAAAAGGTTGTTGTTTTGAGGCAAGTTGTGAAATAACCGCAAACAATACCTTATGCTCGGTGCGATAAAAATCATCTGAACACAGCCTATCTTGAACTTTATCCCAAGCCAAATTATCCAGCATTAAACCACCAATAATGGCTTGCTCTGCTTCTAGCGAATAAGGTGGACGTTTGATACTATCATCTAAATTTATTTTAGCCTTTGGCTTAGTGTCTATTTTTTGCATATAAATCCTTATGGATACGTTGCCAAATATAGTTCGAAGAAATGCAATGTTATGTTGGCAGGATAAATTCTACCACTTTGTGTATCAAGAAAATAACCCTCATTGTATAAATTGTTAAAAATGAAACTACAAATCTAGATTTTTTTGCCAAAAACTCAATAGACCTCTTTCGAAACTATTAATTTACTCAGTATATTGTTGTAAGAACTCCATCACCAGGATCTATATTGAAATACAAGCAGATTCAAGAAATAGAAAAAGATAAGGGTAAGCCCAAAAACGTGTATTTGAAAGCTCTGCTTACAAAATAATTAGATAGGTCGAGGATAACCACTGTGATTTGTACACACTTCACCAATGCGAAACGTCATTATTTTAGGAGTCTGCTGTTCATATTCATCACGACATCAGGCATTTCAGGGGATACATAAACTGTACTAAAACTTAGAATTTCCCAAGTACGCCCAACCAAGGAAGATAAAAAGAAAAACCACCAATTGCCTTTATAGAAATCAATTGATTTAAAATAATATCATATCACCACAGGAATAGACGAAAGATTTGAACCAGTATTAAATTTAGTTGCGGCTATTTATAATATGGAGTTAGGCTGATGTAGTTTCTATAGATGTCTAATAGCATTAATTACGCTCCTCGAAAATATTCAAATGCTCTAATCATTTTGATGTTATTTCATAAGCAATCGCTAACCCATATAGTGTCTTTTTTTGAATCTTAGGTTTATTTATTGTCACGTTATGAACAAATATAGCACAAAGATGTTTTTTTATGTTACAATGCTTATGTACACAAACTTAGGAGATGAGAAATGAGTTATAGTTTTATTGAACAATATGCAACAGGAATAGTAGTAACAGCAGCCACATTATTAGCAACAGCAGCATATAAAGCATATTCAGATTATGCTTCTAATGAACAAACAGATGCACCAGCAGAAGTAACAAATGCACCAGCAGAAGTAACAAATGCACCAGCAGAAGTAACAAATGCACCAGCAGAAGTAACAAATGCACCAGCAGAAGGGAGCAGCAGATGCACCAGCACAAAATGGAGCAGCAGATGCACCAACAGCAGCTTCTTGGTATAGTCAAATATTTGAAGCAATTAACAGTTTTATAAGAAGTTGTATGGCTTATATATCTAGTGTTTTCTCTAGCACTCCACCACCAGCAGCACCAGCACCAGCAGATGCACCAGCAGATGCAGCAGCAGATGCAGAAGCACCAGCAGCAGAAGCAGCAGCAGCAGCAGCAGCAGCAGCAGCAGCAGAAGCAGAAGCAGCAGCAGCAGCAGCAGCACCAGTACCAGCAGCAGCACCAGTACCAGCAAGATTAGTATCTGCATTGTTTTTTGCACCAAAAGGGGAACAAAATGCAGCAGCAGCTCGTTTAGGTATTCGTACCACCAGTCTCTAACTAAACAGATATATACTTCAGATGACGCCTTATGATTTGGGCGTCATTTTTTTTAGTTCTTATCTAATTCACCAAAAGCTTTATATCAAAAATAGATCTCTATTTAACGCACTAAAAGACTGGAGTTAGATTCAGTTGATTTAAGTTTATATTTTATTAATTTCGAATTAAATTTTTTTGAAATATAGGATTTCTATGCTAATCTTAAGGTTCGAAAAAAGAATTTTATGCATAAACCATGTCAACACAAGACATAATATACCAACAATCACCGCAATTTCTTGTTAAGACATGTCTTTATCTGGAAAATTTGTTTGCTTTTATACATGAATCATCAACCCATACGCATCCGATGATGCATTATGATGCCTTAAAAAATCTTGTTAAAATTCTTGGGATTATTGAAAAACCAGAGTTAAAAAGTCGTTTTTGTAAAGAATTTATACGCCTAGAGCGCGGGCTAAGCAAGACTCTAAAAATTGACAAGCCGGAACTTTGGGATAGGTTTCTGCAAAAATCTTCTGATCTGCAACAGCAAGGTAATCGCTTTCATTGTGACTTAGAGCATGATTCATTTCTACAATCAATTAAATCAAGGCAAAGCAACCAGGAATATCACCTTGAGCCTAGTTCTACCCATATTTACTATTGGCTTCACCAAGATCCAAAATCTCGTCAACACATGATTAAACACTGGCTGAAGTCTCTGCATGAACTACATCATTGTGTTCAAATTTATATAAGTATTCTTAGACGACACGCCGAATTTCAGCCTGTCGAAATAAAGGATAATTTCATCTATCAAGCTTTTGCCCATACACTAGCTACCCAATTACTCATGATCAAAATACCTTATGAAATGAAAGTCGTTCCTAAAATACAAGTAGCCAATCATTCTGTAAATATTCATTTTAATGATCCGTTAAATATTGAACGAGCATCAGCATATTCATATTTTATAATTGATATGGCTGTTGTGAAACTCTAAATATTTAAACCATGCATCAAAGAATTTTTTGTTGGTTTCAGGAAATTGAAATGTTTTGATTTCATCTTTTAAAATCCATTTTGATGATATCTGATTCACATTCAA
>RGPR01000127.1 GCA_010030245.1 Gammaproteobacteria bacterium | reverse complement strand
GAATAGCATCCAAATCCCCCGCAGGCTTGCTGGTATAATCTTGCGCAGTGATGGTTTCAAAGTAATATAGTGCTTTAAATTTTTCAGAGGTTGGCATCTGCAAATTCCTTTTAAACGATAATTTTAAGTCATTTTATATATATATTATAAGTACTGATCTTGAATGCCGCAATTTTGCATTGCAAAATACCTGTGATGATCAATTGCTAGGTATTAGCCAGTTAAATCAAGCCATTGATATTGGATTTCAACCTATTGGATGGATAGCGCTGCGGTTCTTTTAAATACAGGAAATAAGCTGTTGATTTTCATCTTGAGGACTGTGTTCTTTTCGGCAAATGTCTCGATGTATGCAGCGAATACATAAACTTTCATTTTCAGGTGTGGCAGCAATGTGGCCCTGCCTGATTTCGTCGAGAAGACCCTCGATTTGCTTGTGCCAGCTATTCCTTGTTTCAGACCAGTCTTGCTTTAAGGTTTGAATACCTTGAGTGTTGCAAGACTCAGCGCTAATACCTTTATATTCAGCCTGTTTAGGGTTAATGGCAAAGTATACCAGGGCACGAATATCATGCTGAGCGAGTGCATACATCAATAGCTGTGGGTTTTGAGGACGTTCTTGGTTCCATGGACTGCTACTTGGGAGACTGCTTTTATAGTCAATAACCATGGTTTGACCATTTTCCAAGCGGTCAAGTCTATCAAAGCGCAAATCAAAGGGCCAGTTGTCAATGGTCAATTGTATGCGTTCTTCTGTGCCTGCAATCGAAAAGGGCGCACGTGTTTTATCAAGTGCTAATGCGTTTTTTATCATTTGGCATAATTGGCGATGCTCAAGATTGTATAGTATCTTGTCAACAGTATAGGGCCTGTGATGGGTGAATTCATTTAGACTTTGTAAAGCAATGTCTTCAATCAAAATTTGCTCTTCTTGTTCGCTTAAGCTCAGAAGAGTTGCTTGGTTTCCAAGATGTTGCCAAATTTTTTGTAAGGCACGGTGAATCAGATTCCCCCTTTCTAGTGGATTGAAGCTATAGGTGGTTTCAGATTTATCTTGATGTTTTAAACGAAATTGTGCAAAAGCCCAAAAAGGACATTTGGCTTGTGCGCTTAATAGCTGACTACCACCTTTTAAGATTTGCCCTTCAGCTAAGGGAAGTAGATATTCTTCTGCGCGTGTTTCAAGTTGCACTTGGGGCTCTTCAAGCGCCAGTGTTGAATATGCAGGCCAGTTTGGGAGCAATACTGATGGCCATAATGGTTCACCGTCTTCATTGATTTCGGCGTAAGACAACACCAAAGGTTTTTCTTGATGCGCATTGATCAAGCGTTGAAGCATGTTATTGGCAATTTCAAATTCAGCTGCTCTACTGGTACGAGGAAGCTGATGTTGTTTTTGCCATTGTATCGGTAAATAGGGTGAATATTTGATCGCTTGAGGAAGGTTTTGGCTATCAAGATGACCAATCCATAGTGTATCACCGATAAAACCACTGGATTCGAGCCAACCCATGATATGGATACCCTCATGATTTTGTGGCGGCTGGATGATTTCTTTTTGGATGAGGTTTGTTAACACTAAAAAGGCCGTCTCTTCCTGCCAGTGTTCATCGATAAGACTGGCTTCATGTAAGTGTTCAATACAGGCATATAATTGATTGAGGGCCTGTAAATTTGGACCCGTTAGCGTGGTGTTACCTGGAAAACCGAGTGCTGCAAGGCGTAAAGCGATACTGTTCACCCAAGCATCTGGGGATTGTTGTTTGGGGTAGTTCGTCATTTTAGCAAGACATGCTGCAAGTATGGGGCAAGATTGTTGGAACAAATGGATAAGATCTTTAAGATATAACATTGGTTCTTGCAGCAGAGGGTGTTTTAACACCTCAATTCGTGCTAGTTTTTCTTGCTGATAGCCTTCAATAAAGGGACTAAGTAATAAGGTTGTATAATGTTTTTGTTCGATGTTGAGTTGGGGATTTAATCTCAGAAAACTCAATGCATGGCGCACCAGTGGGTAATAATTCAAGGTTTTACCTAAAGAAAAGTGAATTAATTCTTCAGGAAAATGCGACTTAAATTGAAGTTTAAGCTTATCTTGATGATTTGCTAAATCAGGTAGAATAATCCCAATGCGTTGATAGCCTGCTTGCATTTGTGCCTTAGTCCAGGCGATGATTTGTTGATGTTCTTCAGCCATTGTATCAGCTGAAAAAATATAATGATGCTTGTGCTGCAGATCTTGGCCTAAAAATTCAAAAAAATCTTGCGCGATGCCTTGACTGTCTAAATGTGCTTGAATAGCTTGCTGCTCTGGATGAAAGCAATCAAAAAAAGCCCAAATAATGCCTCGAGTCTGCAGTGGATAATCTTGGGTATTTAAAAAGTCAGCTAGCTGAAAAGGGGCGAGTAAATCATGATGTTTGAGATACTGATTTAGTTTCTGCCACTGCTGACTAAAGGTTTCAGCTTGTGCTGTGTATAAAAAATCAGAGCCAATTGGTTGTTGTTTGGCAAGGCTGCAGTTTCTTAGTGTTGATAATTGAAGTTGACCCTCATGTTGGTTTAAAGGGGCAGGGCTTAAAAATTGCCATAAACGTTCAAGTTGAAATGATGTCAGCAAACAGGGGTAATTTGCTGTTGTTTGTTGCCATTGAAGTACTTGATACCATTTCTGTAACCAACTCTCATATGAATAACACATTGGCTTGATGGTGACGTGATTATTTTTTAAGCTAAAAGCATATAAAATTTCACGAGCTAAGCGCTGGGTTGGGGTAATCACAGTGTAACCTTCGGCAAGACGTGCCAAAAGAGGCGCAAGTAACATATTATCAACATCAAATCTCAGAAAAAAAGACGATACAACAAGATGAAGATTGACGCAAGATTAATCATCAAGCGAGTCGACAACGTAATAACTTATACGTGAACGAAGATAAAGGGCTGCCAGACCGGCAAAGATTGCCAGCCAAATGCCTATTAGTAAAAACCCATAAATAAGGATAAAAGTGTAGGTTCTTAAAAAAGTCCAAATGGTGAAATGAATGATAAAATCGGGGTGATTGAATAAATAAAAAAAGGTAAAACCTAAGATGTAAAAGGGTATGGCGGATAGGGTCATCAGAAAACCGGAGATAAACACTCGACCGGCGAAGGGCTTAGGCGCATTGATAATTTTATCACCGTAAAAGTAAGCGAAAACTGAAGCAACGAACATGGCCAACAACGTACCTTCAAAAAGCGGGATTAGCTGGGGCATGCCTAAGACATACATTGTGGCATCTAGCAGCAAAGTAAACACCACAGCCAACAAGCCAAAATAAACCGCTGTTAAAATGCGTGCATTTTGAGAATTCAATACACGTCGGTTACGTTCAAGTGTTGCCAACGGAATATCCTCCATCGTTACTTCAGTTTAACCTATTGACCTTTGCTTAACTCATAACCAACTAATGCTCCGGCACCACCACCGATGACAGTTCCCCAAGCATTTTTAGATACTGCGTAACCAACACCTGCGCCAGTAGCGCCGCCAGCGGCAGTTCCAACTTGGTTTTGAGTACAAGCAGTCACAGCAAATACAGCAAGAATAACTGCAAAGTGTTTAAGCTTGGTGTACATGTTGCTTCCTTCTTTTCATTCCTCAATTTAAGTATAGACCATGTTTAGTAATTCGCTTAAAGAGCTAAAACCTTGTGAGATGAGTGACAAGACGGTAATATGTCATATATAAACGGTGAAATAGGACAAACATGTTTCGTGGAAGTATTGTTGCGCTGGCAACGCCAATCAAAAATAATCAGATCGATATTGAACGTTTTGAAACACTTATTCATCACCATATTGATGCCGGCACGCATGGGATCGTGGTTGCAGGAACAACGGGTGAGTCTGGCACACTGCGTCTTGATGAAAAAAAACAGTTATTGAAAAAAGCCGTTGCAATTTCTAACAATCGCTTGCCGATTATTGCTGGTATCGCGTGTAACGCGACCAACGATGCCATCGACCAAGCCGAGGAGATGATGGCTTTGGGTGTTGATGGGATCTTACTAATGACTCCATATTACATTAAACCCACTCAAGAGGGCTTATACCGTCACTATAGTCAAATTGCACATGCCATCCCTTTGCCTATCATTCTTTATAACGTACCCAGTCGAACAGCGGTGGATTTATTGCCAGAAACCGTTGCTCGCCTTGCTGAGATTTCGAATATTGTCGCCATTAAAGAGGCGACTGGCGACATGAGCAGATTGCAGCAATTACAACGTTTATGTGGTCAGCGTATTGATATTTTATCAGGGGATGATATCACTGCAGCATCTTGGCTTTTGGCTGGAGCAAAAGGGGTTATATCGGTAACTGCAAATTTAGTTCCTGCACAAATGGCAAGTCTATGTGAAGCGGCGCATGATGGTGATCATGCAGGTTGTTTGCAAATTCAAAAGCGTTTGCAAGATTTACATCACATATTGTTTATTGAAACCAATCCAATCCCTGTAAAATGGGCATTACACCGTTTAGGTTGGATGAGCGATGAAGTGAGGATGCCATTG
>RGPR01000126.1 GCA_010030245.1 Gammaproteobacteria bacterium | reverse complement strand
GCCGAAAATATTTTCGGCTTCTATATGTTTGCTAGATTAAGGTTTATAAGAGAAGCTGGCATCACTCTGGGGTTCTTGAGATGATGCAGCTTTACTATATACATCATTGGCTTGTTTACATGCATTTGCTAATACTGTTAGTCCTAATTTCCCTTTGGCTCTTGCAAGTGCTTCTTTTACGATGTTTGGTGGAATAGCTGCTAATGCAGGTGTTTCTGATAAAGCCGCTGTTAATGCTAATGTGTATGCTCTTCCAGCTGCCTCGAGTGTTTGTTCTTGCGCTGCTTTAATTGATTCTACTTCTGTTACTTCTGCAGCTGTTATTGGCTTAACTAGAACTTCTGGTGATATTTCTGCTAATTCAGGTGTTTTTACTACTTCACAAGCTAAAGCTAATAGATAACCTGGACTTGTTATTGTTGACAACACTGCTTGTTTTGCTGTGATTGCTACTGTTACTGTTTTCCTATCTGTTAACATTTCTTCTAATCTTACCGCTTTTTCATATAAAAAATATGGACCGCGTAATTCATCTGGTACAATTTCGGATTGTTCTTTTGCTGCTAACGAAGATGCTGCTTGTTCTGCTAAGTGATAAGCTTGTGCAACGTCAAAGATTGAAACATGACTTGGCATAATAAAATTTCCTGTGTTGTATAAAATCATCAAAAGAAAACATTAGTTTCTCAGTATTTATGGGCTTATTAAGTAACTTGAACCTTTGGGGTTAAAAATTTTTTTAAAGTGTTCACAAGCAATTTTCAAATCATTTTTTAATGTATAAGGTGGATTAATTATCCATAAGCCTGTTCCGCTCATGCCACGTTCATCATTTATAAAAAATTCAACTCTTAACGTATTCTCACTATCAATACGTTTGAACAGTTTAAGCATTTGATAGTGGTATTCTTCGTCAACAATTGGGTACCAAAGTACATAAACTCCCTGTGGAAATTTTTGATAAGCTTTTAAAAGAGCCCTAGGAATAGATTGATATTCTGATTTGATTTCATAGGATGGATCTATAAATATCAATGCACGTTTTTCAGGAGGAGGTAATTGTGCATTTAAAGCCTCAATACCATCAATTGATGCTGCATGAAATTTAACGCTTCTAGATTTAATTTTACTTAAAATACTAAATTCCCTAGAATGCAATTCACAGGCATATATTCTATCGATTTCCCGTAGAAGTTTAAGGGCAATCGTTGGGGAGCCAGGATAATAATGCGGATCATTACCGACAAGTGCCATAAAGTTTTTAAAAAGGGCAGGGGGGGCTTGCTCATGAGCTAAAAACTTCAAAATACCATCTTTAGCTTCCCCTGTTTTTTTGGAATCGGGGCTAGTTAAGTCATAACTACCTCGACCAGCATGCGTTTCTAAATATAATAAGGGCTTGTCTTTTTGAGTCATATAGCTCAAAACTTGACAAAGCGTGAAGTGCTTGATGACATCCGCATAACAGCCGGCATGAAAACTATGTTGATAACTTAACATGATTAATCTCTTAAAATCTGACAATGAGGACACAAAAAAGTACTTCTTTGCGCAATGATAAGCTTTTTAATAGGGGTATTGCAATCATAACAATGCTTATTTTCCCGCTGATAGACCTTAAGTGATTGCTTGAAATACCCAGGCTTTCCTTCTGAGCTCACATAATCTTGTAATGTCGTTCCTCCTTGCTTGATTGCACTACTTAACACAAATTGAATTTGCCTTAGAAGATTTTCACATTGAGCAAAATTTAGTTTTTTTGCAGCCGTTAAGGGATGAATTTTAGCAAGGAATAGGGCTTCACTTGCATAAATATTACCAATACCAACAATAATTGATTGATTCATGATGCAGCTCTTGATAGGAGCATGTCTTTTTTGACACTGTGAATAGAATGATTCAGCGTTATAATCAAATGGTTCAGCACCTAAATGCTGCAAACTTGAAAATTCATCAAGTTTATCAGTAAAGCGCATAAATCCAAACCGTCGGGGATCGTTGTATCTTATCATCTGCTGATTAGATATTAAAATATCAATATGGTCATGTTTTTCTGGTCTAATATCTTGATTGAGTATTCTTAGATGCCCTGACATGCCTAGGTGTATAATTAAATAACCATTGCTTAGTTCAAAAATTAAATACTTGGCACGACGTGAAATTCCGATAATGTGTTGATTAATGAGCTTGTTTTCAAAATCATTTGGTATTTGAAACCGCAGTTTTTTTTGTCTTATAGCAACTGCATAAATTTTTTTTCCAAGGACATGGGGTAATAATCCTAGACGAGTCGTTTCAACTTCAGGTAATTCAGGCATATAAATGAAATTTATATAAAGATGTCACTAGAATATCAATATTTAGTGTAAATATCGACCGAATCAATATAGCAAACATCAAAAAAAACAATAAGAACTTCTTATATTAGTAAATTTGAGATGAATGAAGCTTGGTCAATTCTTCGTAAGCGATTTATTTTTATACAATTACATGCTAAGATATGCTTCGTTTATCATCTAATATATTCAAATGGATACTCTCATAGAAAAAGAATTTTGTGGATTGGAAAAGGAATTCTCTTTTTCTTCCTTGCCTTTACGAAAAGAATTGCTCAATAATCTGCTTTCTTTAAATTATCATCAAATGACACCCATTCAAGCACAAAGCTTACCTGTTACATTAAACAAGATGGATGTTATTGCACAAGCCCAGACTGGTAGTGGAAAAACGCTTGCTTTTGGCTTAAACCTGCTTCAACAATTAAAAACCGAACAGGTTTGTATCCAATCATTGGTTCTGTGCCCCACAAGAGAACTGGCTGAACAGGTCAGCCAAGTACTGCGACGCCTTGCTCGTCAATTACCCAATGTTAAAATTTTAAATCTGTCAGGTGGTATGCCTATCAGACCTCAATATGAATCTCTCAGACATGGTGCACATATTATTGTTGGGACACCAGGCAGGGTATTAAAACATTTATTGAACAATACACTAACACTTTCTCATATTAATACGGTCGTGTTGGATGAAGCTGATCGCATGTTGGATATGGGTTTTCTAGATGACATCACACAAATTCTTAAAAATTGCCCATCAAAAAGGCAAACCCTGTTGTTTTCTGCAACCTTTACGGTATCTATAAAACAATTGGCAAAAACTTTTATGCAAAATCCGCAAGAAATACAAGTTGAAGCGCAAAATAGTGTGCAAGATATTGAACAGATATGTTTTGAAGTGAAACATCAAAAGGAAAAATATCCTATTTTAAAGAAAATATTAGCACATTATCAACCCACATCTGTTCTTATTTTTTGTAATACCAAAGAGAAAACACAAGAATTGGCTTTGGAACTTAAACGTGATGGATTTAGTGTCTGTGTGCTTAATGGCGATTTGGAACAATTCGAACGTGATCAAGCCATGATCCAGTTTGGAAATCATAGTCGTCATATTTTGGTAGCAACCGATGTTGCAGCCCGTGGTTTAGATATTCGAGAGTTGCCCACAGTCATCAATTATGATCTAGCCTTTGAGGCAGAAGTATATGTTCATCGTGTCGGACGAACAGGTAGGGCGGGGTCTAAAGGACTGGCTATAAGTTTAACTACTTGCAACGACTCTGAACGAATTTGTTCAATTGAAAATTTGCTAGGCAGGTCATTGGTATGGGGTAATGTTGAGACCTTAATCCCTTCAAAAACTAAAATATCAACTCCAAAGATGGTGACTTTACGGCTGATGGCAGGGCGAAAAGATAAAATACGACCAGGTGATATCTTGGGGGCTTTAACCAAAGAAGCTGGAGTGAAAGTCGACTTAATAGGTAAAATAGATATTTTAACTTTGCATGCATATGTTGCTATTGAGAAAAGCGAAGCCCATAAGGCTTATGAACATTTTAACAAAGGGAAAATAAAAGGAAAAAAAATAGGTGTTGAATATATCGATTGATCTAATGTTTAGACCTTACTTAAGGGGTTTGTTGATGAGGACTGCTTGCTTGTAATTGTTCTTCATCATCAACTGCAAAATTTTCTGAACTTAATCCTGTAGTGATAGAAGTGAGAATTGCTTCTACCACTACAGGTTCCTCATCTTCTAGTTCAAAATGATCTGAAGAAAGTTGCCTAGCATGCATGATATTACCTGTATTTCGACCACCATAACCAAAAAGATTATCCTTCCAATCTGTGGCAGAACAATACATGCCGGCCCAAGGGTCAACAATTAAATCGCCTACAAAAAGAAATTGATGGTTAATGCCGAATTGACCAATATCTATTCGTCTTTGATAACCTGATTGCCTTAAAATCAAGGCAGCAGCATAAGCCATTTCTTGACAATTTCCGCATCCTGTCTCTAGAGCTTTAAGAGCTGTTTCTAAAGGTCTACTGTCTATTTGATTTTGTCTGATGGTAACTTCTATCTCACCATCTGAAGGATAACCTTCAGGTTTTAATGCTAGTTTTGATGAGCTTTTAGGAATAACAGTAGTAATATAGTGAATAATAAATTCGGCAGCTTCTTTATCACTGGCATTACACAAGTTTTTCAGATGTGGTAGCTTCATTTCT
>RGPR01000125.1 GCA_010030245.1 Gammaproteobacteria bacterium | reverse complement strand
ATGGTATTCGTTTTGGAACCGCAGAGCTCTACCAGGTTGTCAATCAAATCCCAGGTATTAAAGATGCCGTTGCGGTAGCTCAAGATTGGCAACAAGATACGCGTGTGGTGCTCTTTGTTCAACTTCATCCTAAATATCAATGGACCGAATCATTACGGGAACAAATTGCTAAAACCATTAAAATACAACTATCACCGCGTCATGTGCCCGCGAAAATTTTACCAGTGAGTGACATTCCTCGCACCATCAATGGTAAGTTGCTAGAGACGGCTGTTAAAAAACTCATTCATGGGCAACGTTTAGATAACCTTGCGGTGATTGTGAATCCAGATTCCTTGAAAGAGTATTGGCAACGTCCAGAATTAGCGACTTAAAAGACAGATGTTTTTTGTTGTTTTTAAGAGCGATTGGAGGATGATGAACTGGTCGCTTAACATATAATAAAGTTGTTGCTCTGCTTCGTCTGGGTGGGCACCAACACTTGCATAGGCAATTTGACCAATATGGACAAAATACATGGGATCAAGTCGACGCTTTGCCAGTAGTTCCGGGAAAAACCCAGAAAGCAATAAACTTTTATCACCAACATCAAGCAATAGTTGTTTTTGGTGATGGCCTTTTTTTTCTAAAGCGTTAATCAAATCTATGCCAATGATGGAATCTAGCCAATCGGTCTTTTTACTTGATCGCATCAGCAAGAACACCAAGTAGCTTTCAGTATCAACAGGTAAAGAAATATTGGACTGGAGCTGTGCTTCCATCACTAGAGAATACCATTGGCTGGTATCTGTTGGATGTAAAATAAGCGGTTTCATTTATCACCCCTTATAAGTTTCCTTACTTGGAGTGTAGCAGAAATTTGTTAGTCTGAAGTTTCCGATTTAAAAAAAGACATCAGTACGGCGCTTAACACGCTCAAGATGATGACAATTAAAATGGGAATAAAAAAACTTTGGGTTTTGGTGCTGAAATACCCTGTAATCGCTGGCGCTAGAAAACTCGTGATGCCAAAGAAACTAGACATTAACCCTTGGCTTTTTGCAGCACTTTCAAATGCCAAATCACTGTTGATAGCAAAGAAACAGGCCATGGGGAAAAGACCAAAACCAATGCCGAAAGAAATCGACAAGCAAAGTATTAATTTGGAGCTGGTAAAAAGCATGGGTATTAAACAAATAGCACATAACAATTGGCTAACAATGACAATATGTGCACGAGACGCTCGCAGGCACTGATGTTTTTTCCAGCGATGATCTGCATAATAGCCACCAATCACAATCATTACCGATGCCAATGACCATGGATAAATCAAGAATGTGCCCACAGCGGCTATATCAAAACCATGAATTTGTTGTAAATAGGCAGGTAACCAGATGATGGAAAAGGATATCAGATACCCAAGAGCTGCATAGCAAATATAGGAAATGACCAAGTTCTTATTTTGAATTAACGCCAAGAAATTTTGTTGCTTGCGCGCTTTAATTGCTGCTTGATGGGTTTGAATATAGTTTTTCTCACTTTGAGATACAATAGACGATTCCATTGGATTGTTATTAAATAATATAAACCAGATAACTGACCAAATAATCCCACTAGAACCTAGGAAAAAAAACATATGACGCCAACCCACGTGAATAATCAGTTGGGTGATGAGTGGGGCACCAATCACAGAAGAAAACGGCACAGCAATCAGGCTATAGCTCATTGCACGGGCTTTCTCATGTGTCGCCAGCCAATCGCTACAAACGCGTGTTAACGCTGGGAATGCAGGACCCTCTGCGGCACCTAAAATGACTCTCAGCATAAGAATTTGCCAAAATCCTGATGCAAACCCAATCCCGATTGATGCTAAAGACCAGATGATTGCAAATATGCCTAGGATTTTTTTAGGGCCAAATCGGTCAATTAAATAACCACCTAAAATGGTCATGAATAAATAACTCACGCCAAAGGCAGAAGCAATGAAACCAAAATCTTGATTACTAAAACCATATTCTGCTTTCAAATTCATGATGACATAAGCAAGGGCAGAGCGATCGAGGAAATTAATTAAGCAAGCTACAAAAACCAGAAATACGACCACCCAACGAAATCCTTTCATGACATGCTCCCTAAAAAAACTTAGGGCATGAATTTACTATAGTTTTTTTTCAACAGCAAGTTTTTTTCTTAGGCCTGTCAAACCAAGGGCTTAAGGCTTCCGCTTCAATATTTAAGTTTGAATGCCCTAAATTACCTTAATGTTCCTGATAGTTATTTAAGTGCAGCCACCAGCATCATGTCTACCATGTATCAAGTTTCTCAAAGCATTGGTGTGGCAGCTGCAATTTTTCTAATAACCTATAATGTTTCCCCACAGCATTTAATACTCTTAAGCGTCTTAAATCTTTTAACCATATTCATTTTAGTAAAACAGAACTAAGATGATTGTTATACCTGTCTACTCCCCCCCGTAGATAGAAACAAGGGGGAGAAATGAGGGTGATATTTACTCATTATCAGGAACTTAAACTGGGACTTAACGTATTTTGATTAATATCGGAGTTGATGCAAGCATTAACAACTAAAGAACCAAGAGTTCTGCTGACGCCGCCGCTGCTGCTGTTGCTGCTGCTTCTTCTGCTTCTGCTGACGCCGCTGCTTCTGCCGCCGCCACTGCCGCTGCTGCCTCAGCGAAATTTTGGGATAAGGAAAAATCGCCTAAAATAAATGTGTCAGGCATCCCCTGTTGACTCTTTGAAGCTATTGTGGCGTCCAGTATAGCTTGATATTCCTCGCTATCTTTTTCAGGAATTTTTCCATCAGCGGGTAACTTTATAATACGCCCCCGAGCCCTGTCTAACCCAGCTAAAAAATCTTTACGGGCATCTACATTCTCAAGTGCTGATTCATTGTCTATATGAGGGATTATATTTTTATCTATGTGACGGATACTTTCTAAAGCCCAGGCTATAGACTTTTTCTGTTGGTTAAATAGCCCGCTAAGAGCGCAGCCAGCAACAAATCTCATCGCAATTGGGTGTCCCATTTGAGCTGCGAATTGCATATAATAAACACAATTTTTAGCCCAAAATCTGGAAAATTTTATGGAACCTATTAACTGCGCATAGTTATAATAATCTTCCGCTGTTCTTAATGCACCCTCTAAGGTCCTCATGCACTCAAACTGTTTGCCCATAACTCCTTCATCAACGAAAGTATTACGCCATAGTTGTTTTAAATCAAGTGCTATCTTTCCGGCACTATCGGCACTAACGATAAGCGCACCATCAGCATTATAATTATTCAATCCCGCCAGTCTCAGGGATAACTCATCTAACTCATCTAAAGTCTCCTTAACATAAGACTCCCAAGCTGAAGAATTCGAAGCCGCGGCCGAAGATTGGGGAGAAGCCATCACTTCATCTACTGTAGCTTTTATCAGCTGAAAAACTGCGGTAGATTTATCGCTATTCCCGTTCTTGTCAGGATGGTATTTTAAACGGAGTTTTCTTACGTGTGCTTTTATAATTGTCTCATTTCGCTCATTAAAGTACTGGCGATCAAGTTGTATTATTTCAAATGTATCCATTGCTTTGAATTGTTTTGAAGGTTCTACTTTATCGTTAAAAGGAGTTAGAAAAAAGTCATCAATTGATCTTAATTCTGCAGTCGTTTCTTCAGCGCTAAATTTTGGCATTTTAATGATTCTCAGAGATTTAAAAATATTCTTCATTCTTATTGTATCGCAATAAAAGATCTTATTGAAGCTTTATCTGCCATGATGCGCATAAAATTAATAAAGACGCAACTATTCAGCTTTAAAAGGTACAATTAGACCTATGAAAAAGGAGCTTTACAATGTCGTGCCGCATAAATTAACTTAATAAAAAAAACCAACGTTAGTTGAATTTTGGGGTGTTTTTTGGTCAAAAAGGTCGTTTACCTGTGTATTACGAACGAACGCCTGGAAACATCACAGATGTTTCAACTTTGCACACTTTTTTGGAAAATTTCAAAGCGCTAGAAGTTAAAAGTATTCATTATATAATGGAGAAAGGATTTTACAGTAAAAAAATATCGATGAGCTGTTTGCTTCCAAGAGTAAATTTGTTGCATCAGTTCCACTGAATAACACCTGGATTCGTAAGCTATTGATGATATTTATCAAAGCATCCAGCGCTCCGATGGCAGCCAAGCAAGCGTCGCTGCTACTTGTACCTTTATTACAATGCGTGCGCACGCGCAAAAGCAGTTAATCAATTCAACGAGGAGCTAAGGGGATACAAGCAAGAATTAGAGCCGGAAAAGCTAGTTTTCAGGGAGAAGAACGCTTATGACGCCTATTTTGTTGTGAAGATCTCTCCCAAACGCGGAAGAACAGTGACCTCCAATGGGGAAGCGATAAGCCAATATATTAAAGGATGTGGTATAAAAGTGTTTTGATGATCTTAAGAACCAGTTCGATATGAAGCAATTGCGAATGCACAGCGCTACAACTGTTGAAGGCATGCTCTTTGTGCAATTCATTGCACTTATTTATATCAGCACGTTACGTACTGAAAACTCCCCAAAATTTTAAAAGTGAGGTATACTCTGCCTTTTTGAGATAACCATCAATAACAAGGTAGTGTAGATGTGTAAGTCGTTGTTAAAATTTAGTGAAGGAT